>JAUVXT010000001.1 GCA_030603465.1 Deltaproteobacteria bacterium | reverse complement strand
CTATTTGTCTCTGTCAGAAGACCGTGTTCACTCTCTTTCCATACTGTGCTGTAACCATGGCACCCCGAACCATACTCCTATCCGCCATCTGGGCTCTACAGTGTCTGAATCGCAGAGGATATTATTAACATGTGATTACGAAACATTCTATTATAGTATATACTTTGCCGAAGCAGAGATTTCGGAATCAGGCCCTGACCTGCCTGCTTGGCAATAAATATGAGAAAGGGGAGGTAAAAATGAAACTTAATTTGAAGGCCTTTGCCATTACATGTGCCCTCGTCTGGGGATGCGCCATATTTTTTTTGACGTGGTGGATAATAGCCTTTGACGGCGTAACAAGAGAGGTGACACTGATAGGGCGCCTCTACCGGGGATACTCAATAAGCCCTTCCGGCAGTATTATCGGTTTGATCTGGGGATTTTTCGATGGACTTATCGGGGGAGCAATCTTTGCGTGGATCTACAACCGGATCGCGTCCCGTACCCGGTTCACCAGTATATCCTGATATGGTATATGGCAGCAATTACAGCGATAGACAGGAAGAAGGAGCATCAATTTAACCCCGGCTGACCTAAGTTTCTTTATGTTATTTGGTTTTTTCGTACGAAAATTGTTCAAGCGAAAAGGTGTTTATGCGGTAGCTCATCAACTTAAATGTGAAAGAGGTCTATTTTTCCGGCAGGAAGGTTTCGAGATACGCATAAAGCGCAGGAGATCCTCCCGTGTGGATAAAGAGGACCTTGTCGCTCTTTTTGAAATAGCCCTTCCTTACCAGATCGATCAGGCCAGCCATGGCCTTCCCCGTGTAGACGGGATCCATGAGGATGCCCTCTGTTCTGGCCAGCAGCTTGACCGCTTCAATCATCTTATCGTTGGGAAGCGAATACCCCGGGCCATAGTAGTCGTCGAAGCAGACAATCATATCTTTCGGAACATCAGATTTAATGTCCAGAAATTTTACCGTCCTCTTGACGACGTCAGAAACCTTCTCTTCCTGGAGTTCTTTAGATCTTCTGACATTTATACCCGCCACCGGAATATCGGTGTTCGTTCCCAAAAGACCGGTCAGTAAACCCCCGTGGGTGCCACCGCTTCCGCTGGGGCAGACGATGTGGTCTATATGGATACCCTTTTCGAATAGTTGTGCAGTAATCTCCTCGGCACAGGCCACATAGCCGAGAGCGCTCAGTGCGGATGCATTGCTGCCGTCAATGATATAGGGTTTCCGGCCTTCGGATTCTGCCTCAGCAGCCATTTTCTGCATCTCTTCGACCTCGTCGATCCCGCCGGGCACAACTTTGATCTTCTCTGCGCCCAGAAGTCTGAAGAGAAAATTGTTTCCACTGGCGCCTGGATTATAGGTTCCGGGGACCCGCTCTTCGATGATCAGTCTGCACTTTAATTCTTCCTTAACCGCCGCAGACAGGGTTAAGCGACAGTGGTTTGATTGTAGGGCGCCACAGGTAATCAGTGTATCACAACCCCTGTCCAGGGCATCGGCCACCACAAATTCCAGCTTCCTGGTCTTATTCCCTCCTTCCGTCAGCCCCAGCAAATCATCCCGCTTGATATAAATCTCAGGACCGCCGAGAACCGCTGAAAGTCTCGCCAATTTTTCTATGGGGGTGTATCCCTCTGTGTATCGCCTCCTCGGAAATCGCGTCAGATCCATTATGCTTCCCTTGATCTAATATGTGAGTTTTTATCAATGTACCAAATATGATGCACCGGTAAAAAGTCAAAAATGCCGTTTTTTTTCATTTCGGAGAAAGCCGGAATCCAGTAGTTTCAATACGTTCTGGATGCCGGATCAAGTCCGGCATGACGTTTTTGGGACTTTTTACGAGATTATCAAAATTCATGTAAAAAAACTTATTCAGCGGCATAGCGTCCGGTATATTCTGAGAATAGTTTCATTACCCGGCGGGTCATTTCACCCGGTTTGCCGTCTCCTATAATTCCGTCGTCGATACTGACAACAGGAACGACCTCTTTGTTTGATGCAGCAATAAACACCTCGCCGGCATCAAGAAGATTATCGAGTTTTATATCCCGGATCTCAATCTCGCCGGAAAGATCTTCCATGCCGAGAACAACCTGTCGTGTAATGCCGGACAGAATAGTACTGCCGGGCGTCACCAGCTTTTTGTCAATACAGGCGAAGATGTTACTTGTGGTACATTCCGTAGCGTAGCCGTCAGGCTTTACGTAGAGCGCCTCTATAGCCCCGTCTTTCCTGGCTTTCTGCATGGCATGTATGGCATGAATGTAGTTTATGCTCTTTGCGCCGGGCATGTATCGACTGTAGGGAATGGTGACTATCTTGACGCCGTCTCTGTACCATGCCTCAGGCATTGCCGCCAATGGAGTAACCATGATCAGTACTTTGGGCTTTCCGTCGGGGTTGAAGCCGTCAACACTCAAGCCACCCGTCAACACAATCCGTATGCTCGATTCATCATTATTGTTCCGTTTCAGGGTTTCCAGCACCAGATCTTCAACGGCCTTGCATGACATGGGAAGCGGAATACCGAGGAGATCAGCCGAGCGTCCCAGTCGCTTTATATGATCTGCGAGGTGGAAGGGCCTGCCTCCATAGGTCCTTAGAAAATCGAACACACCATAACCGCGCAGAACGGACAGATCGGTGGCAGGAATGACCGCCTCGTCTGCCGGGAGGAATTTACCGTCACAATAAAAAATATTCATAATCAATCACCTTTCAAGTGGATAATCGGGTTCAGCAGTAACAATTTAGCTGTTCCTCTTTTTTCTTAACAGCTCTACTATGCCACTTCGCGGTATTATAATAGGAAGTAACTTGCGCTTTTAGCAAATGTGTTCTTTCTGTCAAATATTAAAGAATATAAACCACTTACAACACATTTGTAAGTTTAAGTTACTTGAAAGTCGGAGATTCCCTGCAACTTGTTGCGGGGAGCTCCAATTATATAAACAGTCAAAAGACAGATACCCTCCTAAAAAATGCGCATCTTTATATAAACATTCAATCCCTGCAAGGAAAATTTTACATTTCCCCGAGTACTGTCCTGAAGATCCTGCACATGCCGCAAATACCGGCTTTTTCGTAACTCTGTTCCCTCCGTAATCGCCAAATTCGGAGCTGTCTATTTATCATTATGACCGGCAAGATCCTTATAGAAAGCGAGATTCTCTCTCAGCACATCGGGAATAGAGAGGTTGTAAGGACATTTTTCAACACACTCCCCGCATTCTATGCAATGCTCGATACTTTCCATTGCTGCCCTTTCCGAGATGACGAGCTTTGATGGATCAAGCCTTTTCATCCTTGCTTTCAGCTGCATACCATCAAGGATTTCAACACCCTGTTTGCAGGGCATGCAGTATCCGCAGCGGTGACAGAATCTTCTTCCCAGGTCTGAACGAATCTCTTCTATTTCTCTCCAATTTTCTTCTGTTAGCATCTTCGGAGATTCGTATAATCCAACGATTTCATCTATCTCATCCGGCGATGATATGCCGGGGATGGGGACGACGTAAGGATGCTGCTGCAAAAAACGGAAACACAGGTCTGCCCGTTCCAGGAGACCGCCTCCCAGGGGTTTCATGGCAATTATTCCCATATCAAGCTCTCTGGCAGTGATGAACAGCTCTTCGGCCGCGTCGTCTTCAATAAAGTTAAATGGAAATTGAATCGAGGAAAAAAGGCCCGTATGGCAGGCCTTGATGGCCGTCTTGATTTCATGGGAACTGAATCCGATGAATCGTATCTTACCTTCCGATCTGGCTTTATCTGCCGCCTCGTAAGCTCCCCCCCGGCAAGTATCTCGTTAAGGGTTTCTTCGGTTGCAATATCATGGAATTGATATATGTCGATGAATGAGGTTCTCAAATTTTCCAGGCTGTACGTAATATGCCGGGCAATACTGTCACCGTCTCGTTTAAAACTTTTTGTGGCCAGAACCACCTTCTCCCTGACCGGCTCCAACGCCTGGCCCATCTTCCGTTCACTGTCTCCATAGACGTTTGCCGTATCAAAAAAAGTTACTCCACGACTGTGAGCATGGCGCACTACAGCCACGCCTTTTTCAAAGGGAAGTTGAATTATCGGTATCCCGCCAAACCCCACCGCTGAAACCTCGAGATTGGTTTTGCCAAGTCTGATGTGCTTCATTTATCGCCTCGCCGACGCTAAGATATTAATATGCCACCATCAATAGCATAAAAAATCGATATTAAAAATAGTGAAAATTAATTCTAAATTTTAATTGTCCTTGGGGTCTTGGCATTATTACAGGTATGGCTATTGTTAAGGCGTTTGATATTCTCGAAAGTATCCAGAGGCGGAGAGGTCAGATAGACATAGCCGCGATTTCGAACATGGCGGTTGCCTCATTGGCCGATCATGGTTCTCTCTATTTTGAACTTATTGTCCTCGTTATTATTCTATGCTGGCTTTTTTCGATGATAGATGCGTACAGAATGGGGAAACGGTTGGGAAAAATCTATAATTCCCCGCGCATTTTTGCAAATTCCCGGAGGAGTTTTTTTTCACCGCCATTCAGGTTGGTCGGTATCTCAATTACCGTTTGAACTATCTGATCTCCCCTGCCGAAACCTCTGAGATGGGTGATACCCTTTCCCTTCAGTCTGAAGAGTTTGCCGTTCTGCGTGCCGTTTGGAACTTTAATTTTTTCGTTGCCATTTAATGTGGGCACCTCAATGCTGGCGCCCAGTGCGGCCTGTGTCATGGAAATGGGAATCTTGCAGATGATATCGTTTCCTTCTCTTTCAAAGAATTCATGCGAGTCCACATAGATAAAAACGTAAAGATCTCCCGGGGGACCCCCGAATTCACCATCTCCGCCCTCTCCGCTAAGCCTAAGACGTGAACCGGTCTCCACCCCGGCGGGTATTCGCAACTGGACTGATTTTGTTACCTTTTCTTTCCCCGACCCACGACATGCCTTGCAGGGGTTTTCTATGACCGATCCGGCCCCGCCGCAGCGTGAGCAGGTTGTACTGATACTGAAAAACCCGGTGGCCCTGGTAACCTGTCCTCTTCCATTGCACTCCGGACATACGACAGGTTCCGATCCGGGAGCCGCGCCTGTGCCCCCACATCCACTGCATCCTTGAAATTTCTCCACTTCTATCTCTGTGGTCGTTCCGAATGCGGCATCCATGAATGAAATCTTTAGATCGTAACGAAAATCGGCGCCGGAACGCGGAACCGTCCCTGTTCTTCTTCCGCCTGTAAATCCGAATATATCCTCAAATATATCACCAAAACTTGAAAAGATGTCTTCGAATCCGGAAAATCCCTGAAATCCGGTTCCCCGGAGGCCTTCATGCCCGTATCTGTCGTATATTTGACGTTTTTCCGAATCACTCAGTACCTCGTACGCCTCCGCCGCCTCTTTGAATTTCTCTTCCGCTTCATTGTCTCCGGGATTTTTGTCAGGATGATACCTTAAGGCAAGCCTTCTGTAACTCTTCTTTATCTCTTCCGGCTGCGTATTCCTGTCCACGCCGAGAATCTTGTAATAATCCTCTTTCATAAGTCCTTACATATTCCTGTTCATTGATAGTCATCAGTGGGGAGCTATTTGAAGTAACATAATAACCCTTTGTGGTCGTGTCAAGCTCCTGAAGGAATAACCATCCATAAAATAAGGAGAAGTATTGAAGCTCCCCGCAGCAAGTTGCGGGGAATCTCCGACTGGTAAGGAAAATTGTTGATTTTATTCGCTCGCTAACCCCGCCGCAAGCAACGGGGGTTAGCACTCGCCGTTCAGTTCACGCCTCCCATAAAAGGAATCATTTAGTGAAATACTCTATTTCAGATGCGGGTTATATCTCTTTTCATTACCAATTGTTGAAGTTGGTGTTCCTCCATAGTTGTGCCCCGGAAGAACAACCGTATCATCGGGAAGGGTCATCAGTTTTTCCCTGATCGACTTGCACAGCACATCCCACGATCCGCCGGGAAGGTCCGTCCTTCCTACACCGCCAATAAAGAGGCTATCCCCGGTGATTACATGTCCCGGAAAATGGAGTGACATTCCGCCAGGTGTATGCCCCGGGGTATGAAGGACTTTCAATGCTACATCGCCGACGGCAATGGAATCACCATCCTTTATCGTTATATCGGCCGGGGGTGACTGCCTTGCTTGAAACATCTGTAGCTTTATGAGGGAATAAGTCCCCAGCATTCCCGCATCGGCTTCATGTATAATAATTTCCGCCCCCGTTTTTTCTTTCATATCGGCATTCCCAGCGGTATGGTCGATATGGCCATGGGTATTGACTATATATCTGATTTTTATGTTATTCTCTTTTGCTTCCGAAATGATCGTATCCGTCTCGTAAGCGGGATCAACAACCAGACCTTCACCACTCGCTTCGTCTCCGATAATGTAGGAAAATACCATCATATGACCGACCTGTAACTGCTTTAAAAACATAGAAAACCCCTCTTTCGTAAAAGTCATTTTAGAACTGATGCAAGCATTCCGGGAAAACAATGATTCCTGACACTGATTTATGACAATCACCGTATCCCCTGATTTTGCTAACCAAAACACCTGATCGGATCATCAGGCCGTTTCTCCCCTCAGACCAATTTCATCTGCAACCTCGCGCATCCCCATTATGGTATCTTCAATAAGCTCGCCATGTTCCACTCCCAGCATCTCGGCCCCCTTCTGTATGATAGAACGGTCCACCCCGGCAGCAAAGGCAGGCGATTTCCATTTTTTCTTCACCGACTTAACCGTCATATCCATTACGCTCCTTGAAGGCCTGACGAGGGCGTTGGCCACCACAAGCCCCGTCAGTTCGTCGATGGCGTAGAGGGTCTTTCCCAGGGTATTCTCGGGTTCCACATCGGAGCATATTCCCCATCCATAAGAAACGACCGCGCGAATATATTCTGCGGGCCAGCCATGTCCCTCGAGTATTTCTCTCGTTTTGGCGCAGTGCTGATCTGGAAACCTCTCGTAATCGAGATCATGAATGAGGCCGATAATCCCCCATTTTTCCTCATCTTCCCCCTTTTTCCGCGCAATATAGCGCATAACCCCTTCCACCGCGTAGGCGTGTTTGCGGAGACTATCGCTTTTGTTATACTCATGTAAAAGATTTAAGGCATCCTCGCGAGTCGGTATCTTTTCAGGCATCATTGTTCTCCTTCCTTCTTTTTCAGTAACAGCGCCCCGAAAAACCCATCCGTTCCGTGGCGGTGGGGGAATGTCCTGAAAAACCCTTCCCCGTCTGTCATCTTCCACGCTTTAGAAACGGATGGATGAATGCATGTAAAATCGGGATTGGCGCGGAGAAAATCCTTCACTACTTCCTCGTTTTCATCCTCTTTTATGGTGCATGTACTGTATAACATGATTCCGCCCCGCTTCAGGTAATCTGCGCAGCGATTAAGTATCTTTTTTTGAAGCCGGGGAAACTTTTCCATATCCCCCGCGGTTTTGTTCCATTTAATCTCCGGATTTCTTCTCAATGTGCCCAGAGCGGAACAGGGAACATCCACCAGAATCCTGTCGAATTGTTCCCTGTAAGAAGGTCCCATATCTTTCGTTGCATCACCGGTTTTTGGTTCAATAATCGTTGCGCCAAACCTCCGTGACAATTCCTTTAACCCTTCAATCTTTCTCCGGTTTATATCCAGGGCGACTATCTTCCCGCTGTTTTTCATCAACCCGGCCATGTGGGTCGTCTTTATCCCCGCGCCGGAACAGACATCCAGGATTGTGTCTTCGGGCCTTGGATCAAGGACAAAGGAGATAAGCTGGGAGGCCTCGTCCTGGATAAGGAGATATCCCTTTTTATAGAGGGGCATCTCTCTTACCGGTATTTCGGGATTGGAAATAATTATCCCGTCGGGGGAATATTCCGTCGGTCTTGCAGTGAAGCCTTCTTCATGAAGCGCCTTTATTGCGCCTGCCCTTTCTGTCTTCAATCTGTTTATACGAAGGGTCAGGGGGGGTCTTTCGTTGTTGCTTTTACAGAATTCGACGGTCTCCTCAATGCCAAGCTGCTCTATCCATTTATCCACCAGCCATCCGGGGTGGGAATGAAATGCAGAGATATGAGCTGCGGGATCTTCTTCAAAATCGGGATATTTTACCGTATCCATTTTTCTTATGGCATTTCGAAGGATGGCATTCACCAGACCGTCCCGCCCCGGATAAGCCTTCCTGGCCAGCTTTACAGCCTCATCGACGGCGGCATAGGCGGGAATCCTGTCGGTAAACATGATCTGATAGAGACCGACCCGGAGTATATTTTTGATGCCCGTTTCCATCTTTTTAGAATCGCCCGTGTAGATGGATTCAATAAACCAGTCTATACGGTTTCTCACGCGGAGCGTTCCGTACACAATCTCCGTCAGGAGTCTTCTGTCCTGGATGCTGGAGAGTATGTTTTGTGAGAGGAGGGAGTCCAGAAGCGGTTCGGCGAAGGATTGTTCCTTATCCACCCTGTCCAGAATTGTTGTAGCCAATTGCCGGGGATTCCCGCGCATGAGCGATTCTCCGCTCTGGTGAGGGGGTTGGGGTCGCCGGTTTTTTCTGTGGATGATTTTCATCTTCATTTACCCATCAGCATGACACTACTGTAGCGTGCCTCTACCCCTTCATTGGTCTGATCGGTATCGGTAAGAATGGCAATCGCCAAGATGCCGGGTGGCTCGCCTCCGAAAAATTTACGGAAGTCTTCCAGGAGGTTCCGCTTTTCCCATATCCATCTTCCCGCCCGCTCGTTCCCCTTTTCTACCATCACAATCTTATGGTTTCGTGCGCCGGGATAGTCGATGACCGCTCCTTTATTCGCGTAATTCCCCCATACATAATCGATCTTGATGCCCGGAGGCTCCATCTTGGGCATCTTGAACCCCACCTTTTTAAAGACCTTTTTGACTACAGGGAGATTGAGGGGATCATTTTCTTTATCCTTGCCAAAGATGACCCGTATTCTCGCCGCACAGTCGTTTCTGTCCCGTCGATGCTCCCTGACCATGCCAACGGCCCTATCGACCTTCCATCGCCATGCAATAACCGGAAGTTTCTCAATATCTACATCCGGACTTGTAATCAGGGCAGATATGCTATTCAGGCTTTTCATATGGACGATGGTTAGCTTACCTTCCCTGATAAGGGATATCCGGTTTTTTGCCTTTCCAAAGTAGCCGATATGTTCCCACCCTGCGGGAATCGATTTCGAATCTTTGCCCTCCTTGAAGCCGAGGAACAGCTTCTTTTCCTCCGCCCCTGCAGAGGTTGCGCAGAGGGTCAGAATGAGGGTTGTGGCAAAAATAACGCAAAGCCCGGCTCGTTTTCGATTAAATGTAGTTTTGGAGTGTTTCATTGGCCACCTTCTACTCCAGAAGATCCTCCGGATATACTCGATATCCCCTGAGAAAATCTCCGGCTTTCATCCTCTTTTTTCCTTCAAGCTGCAACTCTTCGATATACACATACCCATCTTTCGCCGTGACCCGGATCTTTTCCTCTTTTTTCAGTGCGGACAACTCTCCGGGTATCCCGGTTGTGAGACTTTCTTTCCACGAAGCGGCGAATATCTTCAGTTTTTTCCCCTTAAAAAGGGCATAGGCTCCGGGGGTGGAAGAGAGACCTCTGATAAGATTTACGATCTCTCTCGCAGGTGCTTTCCAATCGATGCGGCTGGTCTCCCGGGTAATTTTTGGGGCCATGGTAACGAGGGAAGAATCCTGCGGTGTCCTGGTGATTGTTCCGGCGGCAATTCCTTTCACGGCCCTCAGGAGAAGTTGGGCGCCCATCTCCGATAATCTGTCATGCATTTTGTCGAAGGTTTCGGCGGCATCAATTGCCGTCTCCTCCTGAAGCAATATGTCTCCCGAATCCATGCCCTCATCGATACGCATGATGGTGACACCCGTTTTTTCCTCCCCCCGTATGATAGCCCAATTCATGGGCGCCGCGCCCCGGTATTTTGGAAGCATCGAAGGGTGGACATTGACACAGCCCAGGGGTGGAAATTCAATTATTTCCCTGGGGAGTATCTGTCCGAAGGCAACCAGTACCACCATCGCGGGAGATATATCTCTGAATATTTCCAGAAATGTTTCATCCCTCACCCGATCGGGTTGATAAACGGGAATGTTCGCTGTGGCGGCATAATCCTTCACAGGGGGAGCAACCAGTTTTCTTCCCCGCCCCCTGGGTCTGTCGGGCTGGGTAACCACCCCGAGAACGGGGTAATCATGCTCTATCAAAATTTTCAGAGACGGTATGGCAAACGCGGGGGTTCCCATAAAGAGTATTCTCGGTTTCATATCTCACATCTTGTACCCTTCGTGCTTTTTGATGTCTTTTATACCCTTTTGCGATACTTTAATCAATCCTGTGTGCCGGGTTAAATTGAAGCTCCCCGCAGCAAGTTGCAGGGAATCTCCGACGGTTAAGGAAAATTATTGATTTTATTCGCTCACTGTTCAGTTCAGGAAAGGTACAATTCTTTATTTATCAGTAACTGCTCCGGTTCACTGTTCGAGTTTGGAAAACTGCCAACCGTGAGCTGTGAATCTGATATAATAAAAAACATTGACAATTGTTCGCATTTTTTTTAAAGTTCAAGCAACGTATTGCTTTAGGATAGGATAAGGAAATATGATTTAAAAAATCAGATAGGAGGAAGATTATGTTAAAGAAGAAACATGTTTTGCTTTCCATTGTAGCGGTTTTGGCTTTATCGATGGTTTTTGCCGGTCCCGCCTTGGCGGGCAAGAAGTTCTTTGCCGTGGCTACCGGTGGAACGGGCGGAACCTATTACCCCCTGGGTGGAGCCCTCGCCCAGGCCCTGTCAACCAAGATTCCTGATTTGATCGTAACCGCACAGTCCGGAAATGCCTCGACTGCAAATCTAAACCTCATCCGCAGCCACGGTATAGAGTCGGCATTCGTGCAGAACAATACCGCTTTCCAGGCATACACGGGTATTGACCAGTTTAAAGGAAATCCCGTCAAGAATGTGCGCGGTATCGCTTCTCTCTATCCCGAGGTTATTCAGATAGTCACGCTGAAGAGCGCGGGCATCAAGGCCGTTAAAGAGCTGAAAGGTAGAAGCGTCGTTCCCGGTGACAGAGGCAGCGGAACGGCAGTCGATGCGGAAAATATCCTGAAATCGGCCGGCATGAGCTTTAAGGATTTTGGTGAACTTGACTGGCTCAGCTTTACAGGGATCTCCCAGCGGATGAAAGACGGCCAGGCCGACGCCGGGTTCATTACCGCCGGTATTCCCACGTCATCCGTAATGGAACTCACTTCCCAGACGGACATCGCCATTTTGAGCATTGACGACAAACTTATCAAGAAGATATGCGACACATGGCCCTTCTATGCGAAGGTCGCCATCCCCGCCGGCACTTACAGAGGACAGGATGCGCCTGTCAACACGGTCGCCGTCATGGCCCAGTGGGTAGTCGATGCCGGGATACCCGAAAGCGTCGTCTATGAACTGACCACGGCCCTCTGGGAAAAGGGGACACACGTCCTGAGAAAATCGAAGGGACAGGCTGCCGAGGCGCCCAGCGCTGCCGAGATCATGGGGAAGGTACACGCCAAGGGCAAGGACGTAACGTTGGATTCAGCCCTCGACGGCATGGCGATTCCGCTTCATCCGGGCGCCGCGAAGTTCTACAAGGAAAAAGGGTTGATAAAATAACAAGCGCTGTCCTGACTCGCATCTAGAGAAAGGAGAATTGGGCGCCGCTATTGCCGGCGCCCAATTTTTATTATGTGCAGAAAGCTCATCGTCTCTACTTTCCTCATCTTCCTTATACTTGTATCTGTGTTACTCGTTCCTGTTCACGTTTTTCAAATCAAGGCCCTGCGAGAAGACACGGTTCTTTACCTTGAACGGGTAAAGCCAGGTTTCCGATTTTCCCTCGGTTTTATGCATTCGGTGGAGCGCTGCCCCGTATGGGATTACCTGAAGGTAGATGACGACTATAATATGGTCACGTACGCCACGGAGTTTTGGTCGAGCCGAACGGGGCTTCCCTATGCCGCATTCGGTGACGAGACATTTCGTGCCGAGGGGGATCACTTTATCATAGAGAACATGCACCGCGTCATTCCCGCTGTCAACCAGTGGGTTGACGCCAGATACGACAACACCATCAGATTCGGAGATGGCCGCGAATTCAAGCTTGCCTCTCTGGCAGGAAATACACTCTTAAGGATGACGATAGAACGGGTACGCCTTTGGTATTATCTCTATTACAGAATAATGTACTCCATACAATAGAGGAGCGCTAGCATGGAGAAGGAAAATAAAGAAGTCTATACGGCAGACGTATCAGAAAACATAGAAGAAATATCGAAGTATGATCCCGAATTCAGATTCCGCACTCTATCTGGGATCACGATGAAGCTCGCCTTCTTTATGACGCTGGTGCTCTCCATATTTCATATCTATACGGCAGGTTTCGGCGTCTTTCAGGAGTGGAGGCACAGAGCCTTTCACCTGGCCTTTGTCCTTCCCCTCGTATATTTTCTCTATTCCATCAGAAAACCGGATACCCAGGGCAGGAAGTGTCTTGTCTATGACATAATCTATGGTTTGGTCGGATCTTCTTTAGCTACTGCCATGTTTCGCGAAATCCTGGAACTTTCAACGGCAGCTTCTTTTTTTCTCGCAATTATCACATTTTTATTCATTGTCTATTTCAAACGCCGCCAGTTCCTGGAAAAGAAACTCTTTATGTACTGTGATTTCGTCATATTCACGGCGATGATTGGCGGTTTCTTCTTTGGAGTATTCCAGGCCTATCACTCTATCGACTTCAAGGAGGTCTTCAATGCACCCAACACGTCGCTTCTATTCTGGAGTATTTTCCTCTTTGCAACGTTCCTCAGCATACTTTTGCTGTTCATTATCCACTGGGTAAGGGCTGTTACTGCAATAATCTCCACAGGTTCTTTCAACTACAAGAGCGATGATATTCCCTACTTCGATATTTTTCTTGTTCTCCTGGCATCGGCATTTTCGGTCTTTATATTTCTGGAATTCAACAGCCTCGTTTACCGTGCAGGAATGCCTATCAAGGTTGACCTGGTAATCGGCGCCTTCGCCTTCCTGCTTATAATGGAAGGGGCAAGGAGGAGCATCGGTTCCCCGCTTCCCATCATAGCCTTCCTCGTTTTGATAAACTGCTATCTGGGACCCTACTTTCTGGAAATTCCGGGACTCAGCTTCTTCGCCCACAGGGGCTATTCCATAGAGCGGATCATCGAACACATGTTTCTGGGAACGGAGGGCATTTACGGCATACCCCTAGGGGTCGTCGCCACCTTCGTCTTTCATTTCGTCCTGTTCGGCATCTTTATCTCGAAGACAGGCCTGGGACAACTCTTCATGGATCTTGCCATGGCGCTGGCCGGGTGGTCCGCCGGAGGGCCGGCCAAGGTTTCCGTCATAAGCAGCGGTTTCATGGGTTCCATAAGCGGGAGCTCCATTGCCAACACGGTTACAACGGGGGCCTTCACCATTCCGCTCATGAGGAAAGTAGGCTATCGCCCACAGTTTGCCGGGGCCGTCGAGGCCGCAGCCTCCACGGGCGGACAGCTGATGCCCCCCATAATGGGAGCCGCAGCCTTTATCATGTCGGAATTCCTTGGAATTCCCTACATCAAGATTGCCGCCGCCGCAGTTGTTCCGGCGGTTCTCCACTTCTTTGCCATCGCGACGATGGTCCACTTCGAGGCAAAGAAGAGCGGCCTCGTGGGCCTCCCCCGGGAGATGTTGCCCAAGACGGCGAAGATACTGAAGGAAAAGTGGCCCCTTGTCGCCCCTCTGGTTATCATAGTCTGGCTTCTCATCTCGGGAAGCAGCCCCTTCATGGCAGCCTTCTGGGGAATCTTCTTCTCTGTTGCCATCGGCCAGATCCACGGCAGGACCATGCCCTTCCTGATAACGGTTATCCTGGCGGCGCCCGCCATCCTTTTCCGGTACAACCCATTCAGTCCCTTCACAATCGGAACGGTTATCTGGATAGCTTTCTTTGTCCTGGGATTTGCCTATACGCGGAAGAAAACAGATCTTAAAAACTGGCTTATCTGTCTAAGCTCGGGTATCGTTCTTGTGCTTTTGCATATTCTCAATGTCGATTATTTCCTCTGCGCATTCTGGTCTCTTGCGGCCATTATAGGAATCGGTGTTTTCTATGAGGAGAGCAAGATGAGAATTCCCGATATTATGGAGACACTGGAGCTTGGAACGAAGAATGCCCTTGCCATCGGAGCCGCCTGTGCCTGTATCGGATTTATTGTGGGCGCAACCACCCTCACAGGTCTGGGGCTCAAGTTTGCGGCGGCGATTATCGAGCTGGCACGGGGTGTCGCCACCCTGGTTATGTCTCTCGATGTCCTGCACATAATGAGCGGCGACGCAACAGCCCTCTTCTTTACCCTTTTATTTACGGCCGTTGCCTGTTTCATCCTCGGAATGGGCATTCCCACGACGGCGCAATACATCATCGCGTCGATGATAGCGGCGCCGGCGCTTCTCCAGTGGGGCATCCATCCCCTGGTTTCTCACATGTTTGTTCTATACTATGCCGTGCTCGCCGACGTGACGCCACCCGTTGCGCTGGCCGCATATGCGGCGTCGGGAATCTCGGGGGCTGATCCCTTTCGAACAGGAGTTACCGCCTTCGGCCTGGCCTCGGCCGGCTTTATTGTGCCTTTTGTCATCGTATCGGCACCCATAATTCTATGGCTGCCGACGCTCCTGGACCCGAGCGCCAGCTTTGACTTTATTTTCTTCGGGCGTGTCGTTGTAACCCTCTTCCTCGGTGTCATAGCGCTTGGCGCTACTGTGATAGGGTTCTTCAAAACCATATCGAATCCCCTGGAGCGTATAATAACGGGGATAGCCGCTTTATGCCTGCTTTATCCGGAAATGTATTCCGATATAATTGGATTAGCATTCTTGACGTCAGTTTATTTCATCCAGAGACTGAAGAGTAAGGCTAAATAAGATGAGGGACATTCCACTTTTTCAATTTGATTGACAGTAACCCATGACTATCTTCTTTTCCATCCTGGAGGTGTTTTGCAATGACTGAAGTCCTGTTTGCGGACACTAAAGAGGGGATTCAGCCGGCGATCAGAGACATTTTCAGACATTTCGGCGGAGCAGGGTCTCTCCTGAAGTCGAGCGGTGATGTTTATCTCAAGGTGAACGCCGTTGACCTCAAGGAATACAGTTATACAGATCCCGAGGTTATTCGAGAGGTTATCCTGTGCTTCAAAAAAGGCGGAGCGAAGAATGTCTATGTCATCGAAAACTGTACACAGGGAAATTTTACACGCCTCGTTTTCAAGGCAACGGGCATTGAGCGCGTGTGCAGGGATACCGGAGCGATTCCCGTATATCTTGATGAAACGGGTGCTGTTCCCCTGTGGCTTGAGGGTCTCCAGTCCTTCATCGACATATCATCTTTCGTCTATGAAAGACTGATCTGTGAAAAGGGGCAAAACCTCTATGTATCCGTCCCGAAGCTCAAGACCCACTCCATGTCGCAGATTACCCTATCCATCAAGAATCAATTCGGCTTCGTTCACCAGGAGAGCAGGATTGACGACCACAATTTCAGGCTCCACCAGAAGTTCGCCGACATCTATCGCTACATACAGCCGGACTTCACAATAATAGACGGTATCATCGCAACGAATCACGGACACTATATCGCCAGGAAAAACAGCGCGGAATGCATCATTCCGATGAACTGTCTCATTGGAAGCAGAGATGCCCTTGCCTGTGACACCGTCGGAGCCGCATTTCTGGGTTTTAACATTGACGACGTTTTACATCTTAAATTATCTTCAGAGACGGGTATCGGCAAGAGCGACCTGGAGCGGATCACTATCGTTAATAAATACCTGTTTGAAGAGAGGAAGCAAAATCTCACCTGCGAACTTCTCGACAAATTTCCCCCGGAACTTGTCATACTCAGGGGCGGGGAACGGTGCTGTAAAGAAGGGTGCCGAAGAAACACGGAGACCGTAGTGGAAGTCCTCTACAATGACCACGAGGGCTCTGGCGATTTCACCATACTCATGGGAAAGGGGATAGACTCGGAAGCCGTTCGCGGGCTTGCGGGCCCCGTCCACATCGCGGGAAGCTGCGCCATTCAGGACTACGGGCAGGAATTGCTGAAGCGTCTGGGCAGGAAAAATGTTACCATGAGCAGGGGCTGCAACAATCTCGCCGAAACAGTGCATGGCCTCTGCAAACATATGGGAGTAAATCCGCTGAAACTGGGCGGCTTAAACCCGGTTCGTTCTCTTGCGGCCCTTGTAACAGCCAGAATAAAGGGGACAAAAGCCATCATCCCGCCGCTTTTCAGTTAACAAAGCGCGAATGTTGCGGGAGTCCATTCGTCTTTTATTGATCGATTGAAAAGTATTTGTAAATGCTTTATATTGAACAATCAGAAGTGTTATATCTTCTTCCTTTCACAACAGAGAACATACAGAGATTAATAGGGCGAGTAGGCCATGGTCAATAAAGCTTATTGTAACTTCGTCAAGGTCTGTCAGTCATGCGGGGCGGAGATATACTCCGGCGCCAAAATCTGCCCGAATTGCGGCACCAGACAACTCAAACCCAAGACAAAGGGTAAAAAAAGCAGGATCACCGCGGCACTGTTGGCTCTGCTTCTTGGCGGGATAGGCGCCCATAAGTTTTACCTGGGGAGAATTTTTCAGGGGCTCCTCTACCTGATCTTTTCGTGGACACTCATCCCCGGTATCATCGCTTTATTCGAATTTATCATTCTGATAGCCATGTCTGATGAAAGATTCGATGCCAGATATGGCAAACCGGACGTTCAGATGGCTTCAAAATCCGACAATAATAGATTCACATAAACAGTACGGAAGAAGAGGACAATGTTTTTATTAAAAAAAATAGCAGCACCGTTCTTATTCCCCGTGCCCTTGAGCCTTCTCTTCGCTCTTTCCGGATTATTTTTACTCTTTTTTACACGGAGGAGGAGAACGGGAAAGGTCCTGGTCGCGGTGGGGATATTGATCTTCGCCCCTTTGAGTTTCGATCAGATATCGAGTAAAATCATTTCCCCTCTCGAACAGAGATATGGCGCATACTCACCTTCCATTTCCGGGAACGTGTCCGATCCGGTCAAATATGTAGCAGTGCTGGGTGGGGGGCATGCGTCCGATCCCTCGCTTCCGGTGACGAGCCAGTTAAGCAGGGCATCTCTTCTCCGTCTCGTAGAGGGGATTCGGGTATACAGAAAAAATCCGGGGAGTAAGATGATACTCTCGGGAGGCGCGGTATTCGATCCCGTACCCGAGGCGAAAACCCTGGCCGATTCGGCGCAGGTCCTGGGTGTAAAAGGGGACGACATAATCATGGAGTCCGATTCAAAGGATACCAAGGATCAGGCCCGTTTCATAAAGAAAATCGTCGGCGGGAATCGGTTCGTCCTGGTAACGTCCGCCTCGCACATGCCACGCGCGATGGCTCTCTTCAGGAAACTGGGAATGGACCCCATCCCGGCCCCCGCTGGGCATCTGGCAAAAAAAAGTAAGGAATTGAGCCCGGGCCAATTTTTCCCCAGCGCCGGGTCGTTGCAGAAATCGGAGCGGGCCGTCTATGAATACCTGGGGATTCTGTGGGCGAGGCTGAGGGGGCAGATATGAAAACGTAACCGTTCACGGTTATCGGTTCACAGTTTGCTGTCTTTCCCCGGAATACTTGCCGCTGGTCCAATCTGTCGCTGGTTCAATCACTGCCTGCCGCTGGTTCAATCTTGTAGATTGAACCTCATCATTAAACAGAGGTGCTTATTGCCACCAGTCAGGCTGTCTAAAGCACCGAAAGAGAAGATATCCTTTCTAACTTTTACGATAACCTTCCGCTGCCATCTGTTTTTTTAACCGTGAACCTGTAACCCGTGAAGGGTTATAAACAACCTATCTCATAAACTCACTCAGTTCCTCTATCCTGCAATCCGCGACTTTTAAATCATGTCTTTCGAAGGCGGCCGTATATTTTAACCCGCCACCCGTTACGATCAAGACGATGGTGTCCCTGCTTTTTATAACACCGTTCCCCGCCAGCTGTCTCACCGCCGCCAGGGGAACTGCCGCGGCGGGTTGTCCAAAGATGCCCTCACCGGCAAGACGTTTTTGCGCACGAATAATCTCTTCATCGGTTACTGCGACGGAAATCCAGTCGTTCGCCCTCAATTTCCTCAGAATCTCGTTCCCGCTGGGCGGCAGGGGATTTTCTATGGCATGTGCTATCGTGTCCGGGTTCTCTACGCGCGATATCGTTTCATGGTTGTTGCTGTGGGCGTTGTATATGGCGGCGCATCCCCTCGCCTGGGCGCAGATGATTCGGGGAATTTTATCTATCAGCCCGCACAGCCTGAATTCCTCGAATCCTTTGATGATTCCCCTCAGATTGCCCCCCGAACTGGTGGGTACAACCACATAGTCGGGAACGGCAAAACCCAACTGTTCGCAGATTTCGAAGGCGATGGTCTTTGAACCCTCTACCCTGAAGGGTACATCTGAATTTATAAAGTAGATACCCTGTTTCTGTCCTATCTTTAGGCTTTCATAGTAGAGATTTCCGTAATCGCCCTGTACCCGTATCAGGGCGGGATTATATATGGCTATGGGGTTCAGCTTCTCCGGGGGAAGATCGGCGCTCACCAGGATAAAAGTTTTCAATCCCGCCTTTGCGCCATAGGCGGCAATGGAGGCGGCCATGTTCCCAGATGACACGGTTCCGATTTTTTTGTATCCCAGTTTCAGGGCATGCTGAATGCCGGCCGATGTGCCCCTGTCCTTGAAGGACCATGTGGGATTTCCCGTTTCATTCTTGAGGTGAATCTCTTTGACCCCCAGCTCTGCTGCAAGACTGGAAGAGTTGATAAGCGGTGTAAATCCTTCATGAAGACAGATATCTTCCTCTATCCCTTTAAATGGGAAAAAGTCTTCGTATCTTTCGAGTATCGTCTGAGTGAAAGTATTCCCCTCTTTTATTCTCCCCTTCGCCGCCTTTTTGACCTCCAGGGGCTCGTTGCAGATATCGCAGCGGGGATATACCTCGGTTATGAGGAAAATCTTTTCGCAGTGTGTACATACAAGATCGGTCTTTTTCATGGTTTGGACCCTTTTGTAATGTGAGCATAGTATCGACATTGTGTTGTATATTCATAGCAAGAATCGACAATCACAGTTCCGAAAGGGTGCCGATAGCCAGTGCGGGTTCGCCGGACTTTGCCTGGATATATATCAGATCATCTTCCATGTGACATATCCGCAGGCGCGCCTTGTCTTTGCCTTCGGCCCGTATAAAACCTCTGGACAGCAGTGCCTCTATGCTCATCCTGAACAGGCCTACATTTTCAACTGGCGCATCATCTTTTCTCTTCCATGAGAGATTGAGATAAAGGGGATCTTCCTTGCGGGGAATGGCCTCATGATAATAGGGGTAGATCCCGTCATTTCCTACCCAGTGGCGGGTTCTGGGTACGAGTGATTTCTGTCCGACACGGCATACCAGATGCCTGAATTGTTGTAGCGGGTATCTATTTGTGACCATACTTCAATTATCCTCCCGAGACGGACAAGAAAAATTTGGTTCTTTCGTAATAAAGATGTTTATGCGGCGGTTCATCAACCGAAATGCGAAAAAGGTAAGATTTAGATGATGACTACACCAGTGCCGCATTTTACATTGAGAATAAAGATTTCCTCAACCAAAAATTGAAGCTACTCGCCGCAATCAGCGGGGAATGTGCTCGCTGACCAGTTCAACCCGCGATGGACGCCTCCTTTTCCATCACCTTTGCAAGGTGCTTCATTATCTGCCGGTAGACGCCTTCCAGAACTTCGGGGGGGAGGAAATAATCGGGGTCCGATGCAACTGTGGCTGCGACCATTCGTTTTGCCGCCGCGTCTATGTCTCCCGTATGCCTGTAAACGGATTCCATAAGTTTTCGAAACCTTTTTGCCTCATCGATAGCATCGGTGATAAAGGTGCGTGCCTCCTCACCGGTTACGTATCCGTAGTGATCCGCGCAAAGGAAGTCGACTTCCAGGGGCTTCAGTTTTTCAAGGCTCTGTTGAAAAAGAGTATAATCGGAATTTCCGGAAGTTACAAGCATGTTGTCCTTATAGGGAATCCCACCGGCATCTGATGGGAATAGCACCCGTGTCTCCGGAACATAAGCCGCGATGGAACATGATGAATGCCCCGGCGTTTCTATAATGGAGACCGACATAAGGCCAAGATCTATTATGTCGCCTTCGAAAACTGCTATGCCCTTCACGTCATCCCGCCAGTCGAGATCATAGGATGAGATAGCATCACTGTATCCCATCCTTTCTGCCGTCAGTTTACCGAACATATTGACGGTGTCGATCACCTTTTCCGTATTAAGCAACTCCCAGGCGCGTTGAGAGGCATAGATCTGGAGATCGGGATACCTCCTTTTGAAAAAGGGAACAACGCCGATATGATCGAAGTGGGCATGGAGGATCAAAAGCTTGTCGATACGCCCTTCATCTATACCGAATTCCTCAAACTGGCGGAGGATGTCGGGGAGTATATAACTTACGCCTCCGCTGATTATCATGGAACTGTCCGATCCCTCAAGGAGATAGACGCCGGACTCCTCGCGACCCAGATACCACAGATTATTCATAACTTTCCCATGTTTGCGAATTCTCACAATCAACAACCTCTCAAATCAAATTAAACGTAACTTTCTGTTCTTCTTCATGTTGGTTGATCAGCCGGCGTCCTAATAGTTTACATTTCCAGGCGGGACTCCCGGTTATTTTGTGTCTTCCGTTATTGCCGAATAATTGAAGCTCCCCGCACCAAAGTGCGGGGAATCTCCGACTGGTAAGGAAATTGTTTATTTTTTATTCGCTCGCTAACCCCGCCGCAAGCAGCGGGGAATGCGCTCGCTGTTCAGTTCAGTTATTTTTTTTGCGATAGTATACCCAGACAGCGCCGATCGTCACTATTATCCCGGCAAAAATACTGATTTTATCCTGGTATATCACGCCGTAGATAGAATCACAGATCCCAAAAATTACAAAGAAAAGAGTTCCCTTTTTACCCATAACGATCTCCCGGTACCGGTGAGTTAACTTGATCCCTAACCCCGATAAACGGGATAAGTGCGTTAACGAATTTGCTTTCTATCAGAAAGCAAATTCTAACTTACTAATATGTGGCAATGAATGAGCTTTATTGCCAAACTATAGTAAAGTAATGTGATATGTCAATGTGAAATCGGTTGCCGGTTTCTGTAGGGAAACTCACACGATTTAATCCACAGATTTCGCAGATTACACGGATTACTCTAATCACGCGGAGTGCGACATGAAATCATGCAGGGTTTAATTCCCAGCAGCCTGCTGCGACAGGAAGGATAAAGCACTCGTTTTGATACACTGCTGCTTGCGGCGTGGCAGTTCATTCACCCTCGGATTTCTCTCCAATGGAAAACCGCCACTGACAGAACATATCGTCGGGATGCGGATCGGGGGGCGCAAAGAGACACTCAACTTGGATGCGCCTGTCTATGGCTGTGGCAAAATTTGTAAATTCGGAACGGTGCATATCCTTGCAGACATATTCACCCAATCCGCGGTTTAGTCTGGCCTCCTGTGTGGGACAGGAGGGCACGGAGATAATTACTTCATCTTCAAACTCCTGAATCTGATACCCCACGAGGACACACCAGGGGAATAGTCTCTGGGCCTTTACAAATCCCTCAAGCCCCTTTTCAGTAATATTAAAGCGATTTTTCAGATCCTTTGCGGCCATGCCGGCCACCCTTCCCCAGACCTTCTCATTAATCTCCTCGGCTGTCTTCTGGTCAAAACGCTCGGCCACATAGATGAACCAGAAGGCGTCCATGACCCGGTAGTGCCGGAGCAGGAATTCCAGATAATTCCTGAGATCGGACGACTCCATTTTGTCAAAAATCTTCATATCCACCTTCTCTGCCCTCCTCATGCGGTTTTCATGCTATTGTCGTGTCAATCAAGAAATGTCATTTCGACCGCAGGGAGAAATCTAAGATTTCTCAGTCGTGAAGACTCCTTCGAAATGACAGAGTATCGTTGATATGACACTATTCAATTATTGACAGTTTTGCAAAAAGTGGTTTTTCCACTCCCCTGGACGAACCCGGCGTCTCTCTGGTACATCCTTCCTGTCCTGTGAAAAATATATTGACATTTCAAAAGCTTATTTGTTACATACACTAGCGGTGACAACAAAGCAAAGAGAATAGGATTGTATCCGGTGATTTTATTTTTTTATGAAACCTGAAGAGGGATAACAATGAAAAACCATGCCAACAGACCCCGTTTCTCATCGAGTGAGGCGGGGTTTTTTATTTCAACCAGTGAAGGAAAACTTAAAACCAGAGAAAGATGAACCGATCTGAGATAGAAAAAATAATTGATGAAGGCGAATCCGATGCGGTCGAATTCAAGGAAACCTTCGATAGCTTAATCATCAGCTCAGTGGTATAATGTAGTCGTGAAGGATGAAAGGAAAAGTGGCAAAGGGCTAAATATTTTGTCGATTTCAAAGAAATAAGAAAGGGTGAGGCAATAAATGAGCGCTATGTTGTCGGACCAGGATGTTGCTCTGTTATTGAGAGAACGGAAAGTTCTTCCTGCTGATTATCGAAAAAAGATACAGGTGCACCCCAAAAGAGGGCACAAGGAACGTGAGTTGGATGTTAAAGGTTCTGACGACAGCGACTTTCGCTTAATCCTGCGGCAGAGCCTTTTCAATCCCCTCGATTTCTCGATTATTCTTGGTTACAGGCTGGCAAATTCAAACCAATTCTTCCGTTTACGGCGATATAATGGAAAAAGTCACGAACATACAAATCCCATTGAGGGAAATATGTTTTACGATTTTCACATTCATCTGGCCACAGAACGGTATCAAGAACTTGGCGCGAGGGAGGATACATACGCTGAACCAACGGACAGGTTTTCCGACTTTAACAAGGCTGTTTCATGTATGATTAGCGAGTGTGGATTTGAGACTCCTTTTAATCCTCAGACGACCCTATTTGAGGAGGTATAAACCATGGACAAAGCAATTATTGAAGGTAACTTTCGCGAAAAGGTGTGCGACAAAGTTACAATATCGACAGAAGGTGTAAATCGTTTTCGAGTTTTTACTCCCTTTATGTTTGAGGATGGCGATCATCTGGCGATTACCTTGAAAAGAGAAAATGGGGAATGGATTCTTTCAGATGAAGGGCACACATACATGCACCTGACATATGATCTGGACGAGAAAGACCTTCAACGAGGAACCAGACAAAAAATCATTACAAATGCGCTGTCGGTATTCAGCGTCCACGACCGTGAAGGCGAATTAATTATACCGATTCAGGAAGAACGGTATGGCGATGCTCTTTATAGCTTTATTCAAGCGCTTCTTAGAATAACCGATGTTACGTACCTTTCACGTGAGCGGGTTCGTTCGACTTTTATGGAAGATTTCAGGGTGTTTATGGAAGAAACGGTGCCGGAAAATCGCCGTGAATTTGACTGGCACGACCCCCTGCACGATCCGGGAGGCAAGTACTTGATCGATTGCCGTATAAACGGGATGCCCAAACCGATTTTTGTCCAGGCGTTGCCGACGGATGATAAAACAAGAGACGCGACCATTACTTTGCTCCAGTTTGAAAAGTGGGGATCGACTTTCCGTTCTCTTGCCGTCTTTGAGGATCAGGAACAGATCAATCGAAAGGTGCTCGCACGTTTCAGCGATGTCTGTGAAAAACAGTTTTCAAGCCTTGGAGCTAACAGGGAAAGGATAAAGATATATTTGGGAGATTCCATGATATGAAGCTAAAGGGATATATTTCCTCATAAGTGGAGAAACTTTATGAATAACAAGATACGCTGGGGGCTGGATAACCCACATCCATTTTCGCAGATGAGGACGGAGTCTGAAGCAAGATTGGAGACATCCTCGATAAATTAGACAAATACTGAACTCTACGGCTATTAGAAACGAGCCATTAATATCAAATATTACTGGATTTATTTCTCATTGGGGGTGAAAAAATCGCAAAAGAAAATCAATTCTTGCTTAGGATTATATAAAATCCTTACTCTTTCATTAAAAACAATGTAATATTAGGATATTACAACGATCAAGAAACGAGCCATTAATATCAAATATTACTGGATTTATTTCTCTTAACTTAACATTTAAACGGCTGAAACATAAAACTCATAGATTCTTAAATGGCTAATGTACGAATTCCAAAGGTGGTTTGCGCTATTGTCGGCAATATTTTGCAAGGTTCTCATGCGACCCTAAACGCGCTATTTGAATCTGCAGGAGCACCCGGTCTGCCACCAGATCTTTCGCACGGTTCTAAATGGAAAGAGTGGTTGTTCCGTGCGGGCAATGATCCAAATGTAGATAGCCTCTCCGTTCTTGGAAATGTTATCGAAGAATTTATGGATTTGCCACCTCAAGAGGGTACGGAAGAACGTACTAACTGGGAGGAAAATCGAGAACGTGTTATTAAAGCTTTAGAGGAAAATGGATTTCGATATTATCGCGGTGGCCGAGTTCTGCCAACAGGAATCTCGCCTGACGAAATATCGCCCGCACTTGCTAAATCAGTAACACAGGAAATTAGGCGACCATCAACAATAGAGGAGTTGCTTCAAGTGCTTCTTCGTGGCCTTCCGCGAGCTATGCATCCTCTATCACATAGACGTAAGGGTGCTCAACCTCTGTCATTTGATTCTGAATGGGACGTACAAGATCTGTTGCACGCATTACTTAGGCCTTGGGTTGCGGATATAAGGCCCGAAGAGTTTACTCCAAGCTATGCAGGTTCAAGTACGCGAATGGATTTTTTACTTCCAAAATACTCTTTAGTACTTGAACTCAAATATGCACGCGATCGGACACACGGCAAAAAAATCGGAGATGAGTTAATCATCGACATTGAACATTATCGTCGTCATCCTAATTGCGAGAATTTATGGTGCGTTATTTATGACCCAAAAAATATAATTGCGAATCCAGAAGGTCTAAAGACAGATATCGAAGGGGAACGAACCACATCAGATGGCAAACTATCAGTTAAAGTTTTAGTTATATCCACATGATTCGGTCGTTTAACCAGCGCATGCATTTAACGCCAAAAGGTGGGACTGTTTTATTTTTTACACAGGTCCTCAAATATTTCTCTTTTCACAAAGCCTCATTAGCTTTTGGCGTATATAATGCGGGGCGATGGCCCCTCCTTCGGGGCGTTATGTCCCAAAAGGTTAAACGAAAATGAAATTTATTTACATAGATGAATCTGGTACGGCGGAGGAGCCAATAGGGATTATGGTCGGTGTCATAGCTGATTCATATAGGATGCGGCCAACCAAAGAAGCATGGAATAATTTATTGTCAACCTTAAGCGAAATCATTGGTAGGACTATAGAAGAAATACATACAAGAGATTTTTATTCAGGCAATAGTCCATGGAGAGACTTAAACGGCAATCAACGATCAGCAATCATTGCCGCGATTTTTAAATGGCTTCGAGCAAGAAAGCACTCCATAGTATTTAGTGCAGTTGACAAGGAAAAATTTAGAGAATCGTTCAATGATGAATCGGTGGCCAGTGACATATCAACTTTATGGCGGTTTTTAGCATTGCATATCGCCCTGTCTTTACAAAAGTATTTTCAAGGATCACCAAGAGGAAAAGACAGAACAGTTAATCAAAAAGGAAAATTTGTTTTAATTTTTGACAATGAAGTTCGGGAAGAAAAACATTTCACAGATTTATTATTAGATGCCCCTGAATGGACAGATTCGTACTACAACAGATTGCCCAAACAAGACAAATTAAGCCAAATCGTAGACGTACCGCATTTTGTTGATTCAAAGGACGTTGGATTAATCCAGTTAGCTGATTTTATCTGTTTCTTTTTACGAAAACATATCGAATTACAAATGGAGTATGCCGAACCAAGTTATCGAGACGAAAAGAAAAAGGTATCTGAATGGGCGGACCTAATTTTGAAACAGTCGATTCCAAAAAGTAACTGTTATCTGGCAAGGGGTAGGTGTGCTTGTGCGGATCTATTTTGTAAATATGCACCTGATATTATATTGTAATTACTGCATAACCTCGCGGCTTGTGACCGCGGCCGTTACATTTTTTAACACTCGCTGTGCTGAACAAAAACGATTGGTAGAAACAGAAGAGAATGCATTAAAAAGGCAAGCAGATGAAACTGACGGATAATGAGATAAGGAATATTGATCGGTATCTGGAGGAAGGCAAGCCACTGCCGGAGAAGTGCCAGTTTTTGTTGTTTGAGGACAAACGGGGATTAAATCGACTAAGGACGGAGTAACGGAGGCATTTTATGGCTGATAATATACGATGGGGGTTGGATAATCCGCATCCTTTTTCGCAGATGAAGACAGAGTTGATCTGGGAAGGGAAGTACGACGAGTACGGCAACCGGCGGGCGGTGGATGTTGCCGGGAGCGCCATGCCTCTCCAGAAGATCGAAACGGTGGATCAGCCGCGGAGTGAGGCCGTTGCATCGGGTCAATTTGAATTATTCGAAAGGGAAAACAAGCGCCTTGATGATTTTCGCAACATGCTCATCTGGGGTGACAACAAGCTCGTAATGGCGAGCCTGCTCAAGGATTTCAAGGGGAAGATAGATCTTGTCTATATCGATCCACCCTTTGATGTGGGGGCGGATTTTACGATGAATGTTCCTATCGGTGATGAAAAAGAAACTGTGGGAAAAGACCAGTCCGCTCTGGAGATGGTTGCGTACCGCGACATGTGGGGGAAGGGAACGGATTCATATCTGCACATGATGTATGAGCGGTTGGTATTGATGCGTGAGTTATTGAGTGAGAATGGAAGTATTTATGTTCATTGCGATTGGCGTATCAATTTTTTTATCCGATCACTTCTTGATGATGTGTTCGCAGGAATGTTCTTGAACGAGGTTGTCTGGGCCTACTTCGCTTTTAAACGATCCACCGCCCAAAAATTTCCTCAGAAACACGATACGATACTCTCGTACCGCAAGACTGATGCTCACAATTGGAACACGCAGTACAAGCCTCACAAATCAGAATATATCAAGCGATTCAAGAAGGATAAGGAAGGAAGGCTATACCGCGATGACGTGAATCCAACGAAGGGGGGAACACGAGTTATCTATCTTGACGAGGTCCTTGGTGATATTGTGGATTCCGTATGGGATGATATTCCACCTGTCAATCCCGTTGCGGCTGAACGATACGATTATTCGACTCAAAAACCAGAAGCGTTGATTGAACGTATTATCAAAGCTTCCTCCAACGAAGGCGATCTCGTCGCCGACTTCTTCTGTGGCAGCGGAACGACCGGCGCAGTGGCGGAAAAACTTGGCCGCCGCTGGATCATGGCCGATCTCGGTCGTTTCGCCATACACACCAGCCGGAAACGTCTCATCGATGTTCAGCGAAATCTATACAAAGACAATAAACCCTACCGGTCTTTCGATGTCTACAACCTCGGCCGTTACGAGCGCCAGTGGTGGCAGAAGGAACGGCTTCAGGGCGCGGATGAGGAACACAGGCGCGTTGTTATGGAGTTCTACCGGGCGGAACCGCTACCCAATGCGACGGGTCTTTTACATGGGAGAAAAGGGCAGGCCTTCGTCCATGTCGACAATATAGACAGCATATTTACCCGTGAAGAATTGCGTGCCGTTGTAAAAGCGGCCCAAGAGGCGGGGGCAAAAGAGATACATTGCCTTGCGTGGGAATTTGAAATGGATCTCCGCCTCGTCTGCCATGAACTGGAAGCGGCGGAAGGTATCAAGATCAAGCTGATTCCCATCCCTCGCGAAATTATGGAAAAGAACCGCAAAAACCCGCCGCCTTTTCTTGAAGTGGCTGTCTTAGAGGCGGAACCGGTCTATCATGATAAAAGCGGCAAGCGTATTGTGGATATCAAACTGACAAAATTTCTGCCAAGTCTTGCAGAGGTGCCGAGTAAAGAACTTGAAGTTCTGAAAGAAAGAGCTATTAAAAGCGGCTTTGACTTCATAGACTTCTGGGCGGTGGATTTTGACTGGCATGAGGACAAACCCTTCGAGCATCACTGGCAGGATTACCGGACCCGCAAAGATCGCTCACTGAAGACTATCAGCACCCTCGGATATGACAAGTATGCGAAGAAGGGGAACTACACCGCCTGTGTCAAGGTTATCGATGTCTTCGGCTGCGATACGAGCATCACGGTGGAGGTGACGATATGACAAACACTGTTATCAACCCCGCCGCCCTTGAACCACTTTATGCCCCCCACGAAGAACCCAATTGTCATAGAATCAGATCGGAAGAGGGAAAACCTGCGGAAATTGCAAAAGGCCGCAGGGCCTCTTCTATCACTGTCGCCAACAACCTTCGGTCATTTGTGAAGGCATGGCGCGAAAACGATTATGCCGGCGCTTCCGACACAACACGGGAACTCCTTTACCACTGGTTCGAACGGGATCATATGATCGAGACACCGACAGGCGAGAATATTCCTTTTCGATATTATTACTGCCAGCGGGAAGCAGTCGAGACAATGATTTACCTTTATGAAGTCCGGGGGATCAGAAGCCTATCCAGTACCATCTGCGAGTTCGGCGGTGCCGATCGTGAGACTGCCGCTCTCGGTGTCAATCCGGAAGACGATCTCTGGGCAAAATACGCCTTCAAACTGGCAACCGGCACGGGCAAGACAAAGGTCATGAGCCTTGCCATCGTATGGAGCTATTTCCATGCCCTTCGTGAAAGCGATTCGCCCATGTCCAGGCATTTTGTGGTCATTGCCCCAAACCTGACCGTTTTTGAACGATTGAAAGAAGATTTCGGCAATGGAATTATTTTTGATAAAGACCCTCTGATTCCGGTAGCGTGGCGCGGCGACTGGAACTTGTCCGTTGTTCTCCAGGATGAAACCAGCGGTGCATCCACCGGGGGAAACCTCTATCTCACCAATATTCACCGTCTCTATGATATCAGCAAACGAAAAGCAAAGAAGGATGCCGAAACATACGACTGGGTGGGACCGGCAGTGTCCAGGGGAAACGCGCTTGATACGGGGAGGGCACTGCGTGAGCGGATCACCGCGCATGAACGTATCATGGTTTTGAATGACGAGGCACACCACCTGTGGGATCCCGGCTCAGCTTGGAATGAAGCCATTGATTTTCTGCATACTGAAATTCAGAGAAAGACCGGAGGGGGTCTGGTTTCTCAGCTCGATTTTTCGGCGACACCAAAAGATAATCACGGACAGATATTCCAGCATGTTATATGTGACGCGCCATTAGGCGAAGCTGTAAACGGCGGAATTGTAAAGATTCCCATCATAGGCCGCGGGGAAGGTCTTTCCGAACGTCCCAGCAGCGATGCGTCAGAGCGATTCCAGCAGCACCTGATGATGGGTTATCAACGCTGGCTGAAATCCAGGGAAGAGTGGGAAAAAAGCGGCAAGAGCCCTCTGCTTTTTGTTATGACGGAAGATACCGAGGCCGCCGATCAGATTACGAGGAGGCTGAACACCGATTCCTTGTTTGGCGAATTGAACGGCAGGACGATCAACCTCCATACGAACCTTAAGGGGAAAATCAAGTGGATCGGCGGCAGAAATAAAGGGTATCCATCCTTTGTAGAGAGTGAAAAGGAAATCAGCGAAGAAGATTTGAGGATACTGCGCGATCTTTCCCGGGATCTCGATTCGGGGAAAAGTCCCTACCGGTGTATTGTGTCCGTCCTTATGCTACGGGAAGGCTGGGATGTCCGCAATGTTACGACTGTTGTTCCTCTCCGGCCTTACACCTCCAAGGCGAATATTTTGCCGGAACAAACTCTTGGCCGGGGCCTGCGACGTATGACTTCGCCGAGTGAAGGCGTTGCGGAACTTGTCACGGTTGTCGAGCACAACGCCTTTGTGAGCCTCTATCAGCAGGAACTCAGTCAGGAAGGCCTCCCCATTGAGGTCGTAGATATTGATAAAGTTCCGAAGAGTACTGTGACCATATTTACCGATACGGGAAACAAGGATATAAAAAAACTCGATGTAACACTTCCCGCAATATCCGCAGGCTATACGAGAACACCATCGCTTGAGAGGCTTACAATTGAAGATATCCGTAAAGAATTTTCAAAATATCTTCGGCTACCCCTCGGCAGCAGGGGATCGGATGAGATACAGTATGAGGGCCGCCATCTCCTGACAAATGAAGTTGTAGAAAAGATGAAAATCCGTCTGCCTCTTCTTGAAAACGGTATCGGCGCCATTTCGTATTACCGGGATGAACTTGAACACATCACCGGCATTCGTGGAACACATAAGGTTATAGCTCCTCTTCTTGAGACGTTCATCACGGAGCTGCTATTCAAGGAAAAGGTCACTCTTTTCGATCCTCGCCTTCTAAGCCGTCTGGCCGATAGCGATGTGCGAGAACATATCCGGGCTGCTTTTGTACCGTTGATACTTTCTCGCACGACAATCAAGGAAGAACGCAAACCCGGGGGCAAAGGCGTTTCGGCCTCCAGTTGGAAGCCTTATCAGGTAACACATTCCGAACATCACCCGGCAATTCCGGCCAAACGCACCGTCTTTAATCTTGTTCCATGCAATCGGAATCTGGAGGTGGCAATGTGCCAGTTCCTCGATCTTGCCCCTGATGTGAGAGCATTCTGCAAAAATGGCGGACCCCAGGCGCTTCGAATTGATTACCAGACCCAGCGGGGGAGACTTTCTTTCTACACGCCGGATTTTATTGTCCGGATGAGTGCAAGGGAATATGCCCTGGTTGAAACAAAAGGGCGTGAGGATAAAGACGTGCCTTTGAAGGCAAGGGCTGCGGCGGCATGGTGCGACGCGGCTTCACAGGAAGGGGAGAAGTGGACATACATCTATGTTCCGCAAAAACTCTTTGAGAATCTCAGTGACAACAAGCTGAAAACTCTCATGCGAATGTGTCGGCCGTCGCTGAAGCAGTTGGTGGAAGAGATAAGTGATCCGCAATTAAGCCTGCCTTTTGGAGAACCTGAACCGAAGGAAGATATTAGCATTTCTGCCTTTATCCCATTGGATAATTTTAAAGAACTGCCTTCTCGCTACCAGAAGGCGGTACAGCAGGCAGTAGCCTTGTATCAATTCTTGCAGAATAAAGAGAATATATCGTTCGCGCCTGTCTTTACCCCGCTACTTGGCCCAATGGATGAGGCGGCCAAGGGCATGATTCTCAGGGAACTTAAGGATGATGTGCCTGCGGACGGCACCAGACAGTATGAATTTTTTCATCCCGATTTGACCGATCTGCCAACCGGCGAGGCCAACTTCCACCATCGGCAGGCCAAGAACTTGGAAAGAACTTTAATTGATCAGAATGGATTAATGCCGATCGGTCTTCTACACTGGAGCCTGGACTACGTGCGTACAACGCGGCGGAAGGTTGGCGGTATCTTCGAGTCTGTCCGTATACGATTTGCCGATGTGTCCCAGACAGGCCTGCCCACAATGATAGGTAGGATTTACACCTTCCGGAATGAATACATTGCCCATCAGGATCGGGAATTAAGTGATCCTGAACTTGCAAAACAGGCTCTTATTCAATGGGCAGATGGTTTATATCGAATATGGAGTTGTCGATGAGAAATTCCATGTACAATAAAACGCCCTCCTGAAACCCACTGGCTGTGTGTTTTTCCAAAAGATGATCAATCCATTAGAAATTCTGCTTCTTAAGGATTCACTTTGGCAGTAAAGATTGATACGTGTTTCATGTGTAAATTATTGATATAACCAATGGACCTTGTGTAATAAAAATAGTTGCAACTGATTAATGCCTCTGCTAATTATAATAAAATACTATATTTTTTGATATTCTGATGGGATACACTGAAGAAAGCCCTCATATAAAAGACATGAAAGACATCCTTACCGTTACAGAGTTGACGGCAAACATAAAAATACTCTTGGAGACCAGCTTCGATATCCTCTGGGTTGCCGGCGAGATTTCAAACCTCCGGCGTCCCGGTTCGGGACACGTCTATTTTACCCTCAAAGATCAGGACAGTCAGATCAGGGCCGTCATATTCAGGCAGGCGATGCAGAAGATAGGCTTTGACTTGGAGGATGGCATGGAGATCGTCTGCCGGGCACAATTAAATGTTTATCAGGTGAGGGGAGAATATCAGTTAATAATTGACGCCGCCGAACCGAGAGGATATGGCGCACTTCAGATAGCCTTCGAACAGCTCAAACGGAAGCTCGACGAGGAAGGACTTTTCGATCCTTCTCTAAAAAAGGAAATTCCCTTTCTCCCCTGTAGGATCGGTGTCGTCACCTCATCGACGGGAGCGGCAATCAGGGATATCCTGAATATTACGGAGAGGAGATTTTCCTCCATCGATATCCTCATAGCGCCGGTAAGGGTCCAGGGAGTCGAGGCGCCGCCTGAAATATGTGAGGCCATATCGGCCTTGAATGCCATTCCCGCAATTGATGTGATTGTTGTGACCAGAGGAGGAGGGTCTCTGGAGGACCTCTTTCCATTCAATGATGAGCGGGTGGCACGGGCCATACACGTGTCAAAGATTCCGATCATATCGGCCGTGGGTCATGAAATCGATTTCACCATCGCGGACTTTGTGGCAGACTTAAGGGCGCCGACACCGTCGGCCGCCGCCGAGCTGGTAGTGCCTAACCGAAGAGATCTGGTTGAAAGGATGGAGAATCTCGATTTCAGGCTGGTAAATAATCAACGTAAAATCAGCTATATGTTATCAGAGAAGGCGGAGGCGCTGAGGGCGCGGTTGAAGGACCCGAGGAGACAGATTGCGGATCTCCGTTTACACCTGGATGATAGCAGCCTTTCCCTCAAAGAGGGCCTTCTGCGTGGATTCGAGAACCGGAAAAGCACCCTTCTTCACACGAATAAGCTTCTGTTATACATGAACCCGGCGGCCAGGATAGGAGAATATAAATTTAGACTCGAAACCCTGAAAGAAAATATGATAACAAAGGCTCTTTTCCTTGTGGATAATCTGAAAAATGTTTTAAAACAGAATATATCGATACTGAACGGTTTGAGCCCCCTTTCTGTCCTCGAAAGGGGATACGGTATTGTCAGAAGATTGCCGGACAATACAATTGTGAGAGAGGCAAAATCCCTGACCGAGGGATGTCATGTCGGCGTGAAGGTTTTATCGGGTAGTTTCAAGGCAAAGGTCACAAAGATTTCCCAGGAGTGAAGAAATGGCAGAAAAGACATTTGAAAAGGCCCTTGAGAGGCTGGATGAGATTGTAAAAAAGATGGAAGAGGGGGATATGACCCTGGACGATTCGCTGAAGGCCTTCGAAGAGGGCATTAATCTCTCCCGTTTCTGCGCCAAAAAACTGGATGATGCGGAAAGAAAGGTAGAGGTGCTCATTAAGACCGATGGTGAGCCGGAGGTCAAAGCCTTCATAAAAGAGGGTGAAGAGGATGAGTAAACAACCGGCATCACTGAAAGAATATCTTAAGGAGAGGAAAAAGATTGTAGACGATGCGCTGGACAGGTTTCTCCCGGGAGAAGACAGATTCCCCCCCCTTATCTTTGAATCAATGCGGTATAGTGTTTTCGCAGGTGGAAAGAGGTTAAGACCTGTTCTGTGCATGGCTGCGGCAGAGACCGTGGGGGGAGACATTGAAAGGGTAGTCCCGGTGGCATGCGCCATTGAACTGATCCACACATATTCTCTGATCCACGATGATCTTCCATTAATGGACGACGATGATTTCAGAAGGGGGATGCCCACAAATCACAAGGTATTCGGAGAGGGAATTGCAGTCCTCGCGGGAGACGCGCTCCTTACAGAGGCCTTTCATCTGATGTCGGATGGGGAGATCCTAGACAAAGTCGCGCCGGAGGCCCTTCTTAAAACTATCAGCGAGGTCTCCACGGCGGCAGGTTTTTATGGGATGATTGGTGGCCAGGTGGTTGATCTGGAATCGGAAGGGAAAGATGCGGACATGGAAACCCTTAATTATATCCACAGGCATAAGACGGAGGCGCTGCTTACCGTTTCAATAAGGGCCGGCGCCATACTGACAGGGGCATCCGAGACCGATCTGGCGGCCCTTTCTGCCTATGGGAGGGGAATAGGACTTGCTTTTCAGATAACAGATGATATTTTAGATATAGAGGGGGATAAAGAACTCCTGGGGAAGGATACGGGAAGCGATAAGGCCCATAATAAGGTCACTTTCCCTGCCCTTCTCGGTCTTGATGGTTCCAGGAAGAGAGCCAGGGAATCGATAGATGAGGCCCTGTCAAATATCGCTCACTTTGATGATAAAGCCGATCCTCTGCGGATGATCGCGAAATTCATCATTGAAAGGAAATCATAAACGCCCCTATTTTTACAGATATTGGGATGGGATTGTAATGGAAGAGAGAGACACTACAATATTAGAACACATAAATAATCCTGAGGATTTGAGAAAACTTCAGGTTGAAGAATTGAATATCCTTGCAGGGGAAATCAGAAATAAAATTATAGAGACCGTGGCAAAGAACGGAGGCCATCTCGCATCCTCACTGGGAACGGTAGAACTGACGCTGGCGCTTCACTATGTGTTTAATACACCCGATGATAAGCTTGTCTGGGATGTGGGGCATCAGGCCTACACCCACAAGATCATAACCGGCAGAAGAGACAGTTTTCACACCCTCAGAGAGAAAGGAGGAGTCAGTGGTTTCCCGCGCCGGGAAGAGAGTATCTATGATGTCTTTGGCGTGGGACACAGCAGCACATCGATTTCGGCGGCTTCCGGTATTGCCGATGCGAGATGTCTGAAAAAGGAAAAATGTAAGGTCATCGCCGTAATAGGTGACGGTTCCATGACGGCAGGTATGGCCTTTGAGGGGCTTAACTGGTCCGGTGACAGGGGAAAAGACCTTATAATTGTGCTGAACGATAATGAGATGTCCATCTCGCCCAATGTGGGAGCCATGTCATCTTACCTGAACCGGATCATGACGGGACAGCAGGTGACAAAACTCAGGGCAAGGATACTGAATTTCTTCAAGACCATCCCCGGCGTCGGGGAACAGATTGTAAAGTTTACGCGACAGATGGAGGAGTCTCTGAAGGCATTCATCGTCCCCGGTGTATTATTCGAGGAACTGGGTTTTCAGTATGTCGGTCCCCTCGATGGTCACAAACTGAATCCTCTGATAAAAAACTTTAAAAATGTCAAGGGTCTCGAAAGGCCGATCCTGGTTCACGTCATCACAAAAAAGGGGAAGGGATATAAATTTGCCGAAGAGGAACCGTCAAGATTTCATGGCATCGGTCCTTTCGACATCGCAACAGGGAAAGCGATTGCCCAGAATAATTTTCCCAAGGCTTACACTGAAGTATTTGGCAAAGCGGCAGTGAAGCTGGCCCGGGAAGATGAAAGGATAGTCGCCATAACGGCCTCGATGTGCACGGGAACCGGCCTCGATCGGTTTGCAGAGGAGTTTCCCGAAAGGTTTTACGATGTGGGCATAGCCGAACAGCACGGTGTCACCTTCGCCGCCGGTCTGGCTACCGAGGGATTCATCCCCGTTGTTGCCATTTATTCCACATTCCTGCAGAGGGCCTATGATCAGGTCGTTCAGGATGTCTGTCTTCAGAAGCTCCCCGTTATTTTTGCCCTGGATCGCGGAGGAATTGTGGGTGATGATGGGCCTACTCATCATGGACTCTTCGATTACTCTTTCCTGAGGGCCATTCCGAATATTATCATGATGGCCCCGAAGGATGAAAATGAGCTCCAGCATATGCTGAAAACTGCCGTTTATTGCGGCTTTCCCGTCTCAATACGGTATCCCCGGGGTAAGGGTGTGGGTGTTCCTATCGAAGATGCGCCCAGAACCCTTGAAATCGGAAAAGGGGAGGTCCTTCGAGAGGGGAAAGATATCGCAATAGTGGCAATTGGCTCCACCGTCTATCCTGCCCTGGAAGCAGCCGGAAAGCTGGAAAAGGAGGGGATAGAGGCAACGGTCATCAACAGCCGTTTTATAAAGCCACTCGATACCGAACTTCTCTGTGATATCGCATCGACCGTAAAGAAGATGGTGACAGTAGAAGAGAACGCCCTCATGGGAGGCTTCGGAAGCGCAGTCCTTGAATTGCTGGAAGAAAGGGGAATCTCCGGGATAACTGTCAAGAGGTTGGGGATCGGAAGCGAGTTTGTGGAGCATGCAACACAGGCGGAGCTTAGAAAAAAACATGGCATCGATGAAGAGGGCATTGCCCGGGCTGTCCGAAAAGTTACAAGTCTTTAACCCCCGGCACTCCTCAAGGAACTCCAATGAAAGCTGAAAATCCCAGAATCAGACTGGACAGGCTGCTGGTAGAGCGAGGCATGGTCGAGTCTCGCGAAAGGGCCAGGGCGCGTATACTGTCGGGATCTGTCCTTGTCGAAGAAGAGAGCGTAAGTAAGGCGGGAACGCTGGTTCGCAGCGACTCAAAAATCAGGATCAGGGGTGAGGATAACCCTTATGCAAGCAGGGGAGGGATAAAACTAAAGGGGGCAATCGCGGAATTTCAGATCGATGTCAGGGATCTGGTGGCCATGGATGTAGGCACCTCAACGGGGGGTTTTACGGACTGCCTTCTCCAGGAAGGGGCAAAAAGGGTATATGCGGTAGATGTCGGTTACGGCCAGATTGCGTGGAAGCTCCGGTCCGATCCCCGGGTCATCCTTTTCGAGAGGACAAACATAAGATACTTTTCCGGTGAAGGGATAACGGACGAAATTGATATCGCCACCATCGATGTCTCTTTTATTTCCCTCAAACTGGTGCTCCCCGTCGTTGCCGATCTTGTAAAAAATGAAGCCGTCATTCTTGCATTGATAAAACCCCAGTTCGAGGCGGGCAGAGAGGAGATCGGGAAGAAGGGGGTTGTCAGAGATGAGAGGGTGCATAAAAAGGTGTGCGATGAGATTGCTGCATTTGCCGGCAAGTTGAATCTAAAAGTCGTGGGAATATATGAATCCCCGATTACAGGTCCTGCCGGAAACAGGGAATTTTTTCTATATGGGAAAAAGATTGACCCGTAAAAAGTCAGATTTTCTCGTTTGAATTATAAGATTTCGAAAATAGATTTGGGATAATTGTTTTATGGAAGTCAAACTGGCAAAGACAGCGGGTTTCTGCATGGGTGTGAAGAGAGCCGTTGATAAGGTCCTCGACGTTGCCCGGCACAGGGGCAAAAAACAGGTATTTACATACGGACCTATAATACACAACCCGCAGACGGTTGAACTCTTGAAAAAGAGGGGTGTGATGCCGGTCGATAAACTCGATGAAATAGAGGAGGGTATCGTAGTTGTCAGGGCCCATGGAATATCCCCCGAGGAAAGAGAACAACTGGAAAAGAAAAACGTAGAGATATTTGACGCCACCTGTCCCAGGGTTGCCAGGGTGCAGTCCATTATAATGAAGCATGCGTTATCCGGTTATAAGATTATAATTGTGGGGGAAAGGGAACATCCGGAAGTCACTGCCCTTATGGGATATTCATCGGATCAGGGTACTGTCGTCAGAAACAGAGAGGCGGTTGATAAACTTCCTCCGTATGAAAAGGTATGCGTCGTCGCCCAGACGACGCAAAACTTAGAAGAGTATGATGAAATAACAGACACAATCAAAAAGAAATTTCCCGTCGTCGAGGTTTTCGATACCATATGTCGTTCCACGGAAAAGAGACAGGCTGAGATCAGGGAATTGGCCGTAGAAACGGATGGAATCATCATTGTCGGAGGCAAAAACAGCGCGAACACAAAGCGGCTGGCAGTTATATCTCAAAAACAGGGGACACCTACCTTTCACATTGAAACGGCGGATGAACTTAGAAGCATAGACCTCAGCAAGCACGAAAAGATAGGCGTATCAGCAGGCGCATCCACACCCAACTGGATAACAGACGGGGTTGTTGACTATCTCTTGCATTATAAAGATGGGAAAAGACTAAGAAAGCTGAGAGGCCTCTATAACCTCTGGATTTTCATGGTAAGAACAGATATCTATTCCGCCATCGGCGCCGGGTGCCTGTCTCTGGTCGGCATGCTGTTTCAGGGAATCGGAATTAGTATTATCAATGTCATGATCGCCGCGACCTACGTCTATGCAATGCACACCATCAACAGACTCCAGGATAGAAACTTTGGGAGAATAAAGGGAAGTTTCCGGGAAGAGACCTATGTCAGGCACAAGGATACTTATATGACCTTAGCCGTTCTTTCACTGATTATGGCGCTGGTTCTTTCGTTCGTGCAGGGAACTGTGCCCTTCATGCTGTTGTTGCTCATGTCCCTCCTCGGCATACTCTATAATATCACAATATTCCCTCCCAGATGGAGATTAAAAAGGCTTGTGGACATACCGGGATCAAAGAATGTCTTTACCGCGACGGCATGGGCGCTCGCTACGGTTTTAATACCCCTGTTCG
>JAUVXT010000064.1 GCA_030603465.1 Deltaproteobacteria bacterium | reverse complement strand
CTTTTTTTTTACAGATCAAGAAATTTATACTTATATATGGCAAGTGTGAACAATAATATACAGGCAATGTTTTTTTACACATTTTTATTATCTAAATGCAATCATAATCTACACACAAATGGCCTCTAATGCCACGTGCGCAACGCAGGCGGGATCTTGATGATTGAAGCTCCCCGCAACAAGTTGCGGGGAATCTCCGAAAGCAGCGGGAAATGCGCTTGCTGTTCAGTTCATTTTACCAATCCATAATATTTTTTTCGTCGCCAGGCTTGACGGCACACCGATTTTCATATAGACAATTAATCGTACATTCACGATAGACGATGAGAAAGGCATCTCATCACAGTGAATGTTTAACCAGTGTGACCGGGGGGAAGTGTGGACAAACACAAAAGACTCTGCGAAGACAAAGCGATCGATCCGGAGATTATCGATGACCTATCGCCGGAAGAATGCAAAAATCTCCTGGCCGGGTTTTCGAAAGGGCTCGCACACCCGGCGCGCATCGAAATTATCCGCTTTCTGGCAAATAGACCGGAAGACGACAGGTGTCTCTGCCGGGATATTGTGGAAATCCTCCCACTGGCGCAGTCGAGTGTTTCACAACACTTAAGCATTCTCAAGGAAACAGGCTGGATATATGGCGAGATTGACGGTCCCCGTGTCTGCTACTGCATCACCGACGGAATACTTGAATTTCACGAAAGGCTCATAAAAAAGTGCCTTGCATAGGTATCTAAATTTTGAACACATCAGCCCATAACCCCGATAAACGGGATAAGTGCGTTAACGAATCTGCTTTCTGCTAGAAACCATATTCTAACTTACTAAAGGAGGAATTATGACAGCGACTGTAACAAAACAACTTTCTTTTCTTGATCGTTTTCTCACATTGTGGATCTTCATTGCCATGTTTATCGGTGTCATGTGGGGGTATATCTTCCCCGGTGTTCGTGAATTCATCAATTACTTTCAGGTTGACACAACCAATATTCCCATCGCAATCGGCCTGATACTGATGATGTACCCTCCCCTTGCCAAGGTAAAATATGAACACCTTGGTCAGGTCTTCAGAAATTATAAAGTCCTTCTCCTTTCACTGATTCAGAACTGGATAATCGGACCTATCCTCATGTTTATCCTGGCAGTTTCTTTCCTGTCTGGCCATCATGAATATATGGTGGGTCTCATCATGATAGGCCTTGCACGTTGCATAGCCATGGTAATCGTGTGGAATGATCTCGCCTCGGGAGACAGGGAATACTGCGCCGGACTCGTCGCCTTCAACTCTATCTTTCAGGTACTCTTCTTCTCCTTCTATGCTTATATCTTTATTACCGTAATCCCTCAATGGCTGGGATTACAGGGTGTCGTTGTCGATATTTCAATCGGTCAGATTGCAAAAAGCGTATTTATTTATCTCGGCATTCCCTTCATCGGCGGCATGGTCACCCGTTTCATCGGATTGAAGACAAAGGGACACGTCTGGTATGAGGATAAATTTCTTCCCAAAATCAGCCCCATTACTCTCATCGCCCTCTTGTTTACTATCTTTGTCATGTTTTCACTGAAGGGCGAATATATCGTGCGGCTCCCCTTCGATGTCATACTGATAGCGATTCCTCTCTGCATATATTTCGTCGTCATGTTTTTTGTTTCCTTCTTCCTTTCCAAGAAAGCGAAGGCAACCTACGAACAGTCGGCCACGCTTAGTTTCACGGCGGCGTCCAATAACTTTGAACTTGCCATCGCCGTGTCTATCGCGGTCTTTGGGATCAACTCGGGCGTGGCATTCGCGGCAGTAATCGGTCCGCTCGTTGAAGTTCCCGTACTGATTGGCCTGGTCAACGTTTCACTCTGGCTTAGAAAGAAGTATTTTGTTGGTGTAAGCGAAGATTCAGCTTTGTAAAACGATTAACGCGCAGAGACAGGGGGTTGGTTTTACAACAGACTGACCCCTTTTTCAGGCTTCAGTTATCTTGTATTTTATGAGGATTTTCATTAGATAAATACTTTACAGATAGGAGGATATTAATATTGCGAATTTTCAAGATTGTGGGAATATCCGTTATTCTCGCATGTATCATGTTGGTTCTATTTCATTTTTCAGGACAAACTGCCAAAATTGAAGAAACGATCCCCCAAAACCCCTCCGGGAATATCGCCTCCGATAGTGACCATAAAGTAATTGTCTATTACTTTCATGGGAAATATCGCTGTTATTCATGCAACCTCATTGAGCACTTCACAATACAGTCGATAGAAGAGAGGTTCTCGGATGAGCTGGCGAAAGGGTCGGTCTCTGTCAAGGCGCTGGACGTGCAGAAGCCGGAGAACAAGCACTTTATAAAGGACTATAGTCTCTATACCAAGTCGGTGATCGTCTCCGATGTCAGAGGCGGCAAGGAGATACGGTGGAAAAATCTTCCAAAGGTCTGGGAACTATTGAGGAATGAAGTCGCATTCAAAAGTTATGTGCAAGCTGAGGTAAATAAATTTCTGGAAAGTGTTGAATCATGAATACATTTTTAATCGGCATGGGAATGGCTCTCTGGTTCGGCATTCTCACATCAATCAGTCCGTGTCCCCTCGCTACCAATATCGCGGCTGTTTCCTATATCGGCAGGCGCGTCGATAAACCGTTATACATGTTGTCGGCAGGAATACTGTATACAATGGGAAGAATGGTTACCTATGCCCTGCTGGGGGCATTCCTTGTATCGAGCGCCAACTCATTGCCCTTTGTGGCCAACTTTCTTCAAAAGTACATGAATATAATCCTCGGTCCCCTTCTCATCGTCATAGGAGTCGTCCTGCTCGATATTTTGAAGATCACGATCGGTGGTTCCGTACCTTTTGGCGGATATATTCAGACCCACCTGGAAAAATGGGGTATCTGGGGGGCGGGACTTCTCGGTATAATTTTTGCCCTCTCCTTCTGTCCCATATCGGCAGGCCTCTTCTTCGGGAGCCTCTTTTCCGTCGCCATTACACATAATTCTAAAGTCATAATGCCCCTGCTGTACGGCATCGGAACGGCAATTCCCGTTCTCATCTTTGCATCTTTCCTCTCCTTTGCGACCAACCTTGCAGGGAAAGCGCTCAACAACCTCGCGCTATTTGAACTATGGGCAAGAAAGATAACCGCTGTTGTATTTATTATAGCGGGACTATATATCAGCTTCACTTATCTTTCCATACTGTAACGAAAAAACACTCGGAGGTCATGCCATGAGCTGCTCCCGTGACTGTACATGAAGATATCCGACGTCTGGTGCGGCACTTGTTGTTTCAATTAAATTAAAGTTATTTGCAAAGAAACAATGGAAATACTATACGGATATGGCTTCTGCCATATTAAGGACAAGATCAAAGGCTTCGTCCGGATTAAACCATACGAAATCTCTGGGGCGTAAAACCGGCTTTAACTGACCTTTCAGTTGCCGATCAAGCTCAAGTTTTTTCTCTGTAGAAATATCAACAGCATCGTTGCCTGGCACGAGAATTTTTGCTCTTACCATATTGACAAACCCGGAATCATGAGTGTTTAGCCCTTTCTTGTTAACGGCGTGGAAAAGGTCGAAGAAATCCCGGATTGCGGGCTCTCTTCTGGTCAGGGCTGCACGGAATTTTTCCGCATATATTTCCTCCAACGCCATAGCATTAACTGCAAACTCGGGTAAGAGCGATTGAAGGCTGAAGGGATTTGTTGCCACGGTGCGCGCTGTCCCGGATTCCGCAGGGATGAACAAAGGTTCACGCAGTCCGACTTCAATTTTTATCCTTTCATATTTATCGATGACCACCGACGGGTATTCAAGGTGCCCTATATATTGCCGGGACTCGTTGTGTCCTTCAAACGCCTTTGAAATAACCAATCCGGAAACTGCATTTGGTAATTTTTCTAAAATTCCCCTTGCCGGTTCCATGGCAGCCCGTCTCTGAGATCTGGTTATGCTGACAGGAACTGAAATGATGAAGTCCAGGTCCTCGCTTAATCGGTTGAAATCGATGTAAACTTTGGAAAGGCAGGTCCCTCCCTTAAAAACAAGGGGTGTATCATTGCTGAATAAATGATGCAGGATCAATGAGCAGTAATAATCCTTTTCAATCAGGGCAGCCGTAAATCCGGTAGCAGCCTCCGAATGCTTTAAAGATTCCCTGAAAACATCTCGCTCTGCAATGTGAGGATGGGGGAAATTCAGGCTATCCATTTACGATGACACCCCATTTTCGATTAGCGGTTCCTTTGGCCGGTTTTCCCGGGACCCAGGGGATGAGGGCCTTGGAATTACTCAGCTGTCGCTGAAGTTTTGCAAGGATTTTGGGGTTCTGTAAAAGAGATTCGAGCAGATATCCTGTTCGCCGGGCTGTTGCCTGGTTTCCATATTGTGCGGTCACCTTGACGAGTTCTGTCCCAATATTCAAATCTTTCTGAATCTCTTTTCTGATCCAGTCGTATCCCAGGGGCAGGCTATTGAAGCGGGACCAGTCATAAATGGCATCCATGAGCGTCCTGACTTTCGAAGAATAGATGATTTCAGTTCCCTCGTTTGTACGAAGAACATTGGTGGCACCAAGTCGGTCATCGGCAATTTTTATGAACTGAAATGAAAGGCTTCCTATCGTGCGACTTCCTGAAATACGATTATTGTAAACGTAGATAATGGTCGGAATCTGATCATCGAAACCATAGAAGTTGAAGGCGGTTGATCCACATATCTGATATGTGCCGCCCACTTCGTCCATGAGCTTTTGAAGGATCAGGGCAATACCCGGACTGTATGTGCCACCGGCAGGGATGCGAGGAGGAACAAGATATGTGCCACGCTTGAGCCTGACAATCCATCCCGAATCTGACAGGCGGCGAAACAGGTTGCTTTCCTGTGATTTTGTTATGCCCAATACGGAGGATAGTTCTCCGGTACGAACGATGTCTTTCTTTTTAAGCTGGGTATAGGCAAAAAATCTTGATGAAAGATTGCCCAGTCCCGGTCCCTTTATGTTCATGATATTTTCCACAATTGCTTTCACGAGACAATATCAAGAAATAAAATAAATATCAAGGCTATTCTGCTTTCGCTCTTTGCTTTAAGGAAATACTCAGTTAAAAATTGAAAGTATGGGTTTTATGGATTGGCTGAAGTGCATGGGAATCGAACCCACACGGAGGAATATGATAGTACATATAATCAAATAGTTGCAGCAGGAGTGAACTACCGCCGAGCAAGCTGGGTGGTAGTTCACTTGATCTCTTCCTAGGAATCGGCCTTTTTCTCTTCCGGCTCCAGCTTTTCCTTCATCCTGTTCACATCATATTCATGAAGTATGAAGGGATAGACGTTTTCAGAGGATATGGAGGGATACTTTTTGGACTCTTTATCCTCTTTAGCAAAGATGGAAATGGTATATTCCTTTTTCCCCGTCATCTTATATATGTATATGGGATCTTTCAGATCTTCCTTTTTCCTGTCTTCTATATACTCTTCGCCGCTCATGGTGGAAAGGATATTGAGCAGTTCTCCTATCTTTTTGGTGTCTGCCTTTTTGCCGTCTTTATCTTCCCAGGCCGCTTCCTTTTTATCCTTCTCTTCGACGCGCGTCAGCTCTATCCACTCTTTATCCTTGAATACGCGTATTACCTTTATTTCCGCCTTGTCAAAGGCCATTATTACTTTATTCCTCAGTTCATCGGCGTCTTTTCCGAATTTTGACCGGTAATTTCCCTTTGATTGATAGACCTTAAAATCCCCCGGCAGTTTGGTGAATGTATGACTGTAAGTGGAGGCATCTTTCCCTATCTCGAACTGACGGGTCAATTCCTCCCCGGACCAGGCCTTAACCTCTATCTTTTTATCATCACTCAGATCGTAGCGTTTATAGTTTTTCGATTCCGATACCAGGGCTGTATGAGTAAATTTAGCAAGGAGATCCAGCATATCCTTTATCTTTTTCGAATCGGCAGGATATTCTTTCGGCCCGACAAACCATTCTTTATCCTTTTTATTTATAACAATAGACTCGCCCGATTGGGATATCTCAATCTTCGAAATGGTCTCTTTATCCACTTCGGGCATTACGGGTAACTGATAGCGAGTCCTGTCCGAACTGTGAAAGACCAGATACGCTACGAGCGCAACCAACGCGACAGCCAGTATTACGTATTCCTTCTTAATCTTCATATAATATCCTCACCTATTTTTGAAACATCATCTGAATGCGTTTTTTCCTCGAACGTCTGTACAGGAATATGAAAATGCCAAGCAGCACAACAAATATGGGCAGCACCGCAATATTAAATGTCTTTACAAATGTCCTTACCACAGATTCCGTATCGTAAAGGGGATTGAAGCCCTGCTCCTTGCTCCTCATTACGGCAATATCACCCCTGTCATTCAGGTAATCCAGCACATTCAAAATGAGCATGGCATTCGGGCTCTTGCCCTCTTCGTCCAGCATGCTGTCCTTCAGTAATTCCGGTGACGTGATGACGAATATCTTTGCCGGTTTACCCTTTTCCAGAAAGGCGCTTTCTCCCGCGATCTTCGTTATATCTATGGCTGTTTCAGTTTTTTCTTCTTTTTTATCCTTTGCGTCCTTCTTCCCGGACTTTTCATCTTCCTCTTTCATAGCCGGCATGGGTTTGCCCTTGAAGTAGCTTGTAAATTCTCCTTCCAGAATATACGCGAGAGCTTTGCTCTCCATCTTTTCGTCGGCCTTCGGCGGCTTCAGGAGCATGGGATTAAGATCGATCTTGTCTTTCATCTCCCACGACTCGTCTGATGATGAAAACAACCTGTATGCCTTTATTCCCATATCTTCGATCCGCTTTTCATCCAATTCCAGCGGCGATATCTTTATCGTAACGAGCCCCTTGATGTTTTTCATGAACTCCAGATCATTGTTTATAGAGTCCTGTTTGATTACAGGAGCGTAGTAGATTTCCTTTTCACCGCCGCCATACTGTTCCGGAAGACGCTGTTTGTAAGAACTCTTATCCAGCACATATGACCTCTTAATGCGAACTCCATAGTGTTCAAGCAATTTCTCAAGCCCCGTATTCAGCGGAAGATATACGGGCTGGCGCTGGTAGGGGTTTCTGGGAGATGGCAGAATCTCGTTGAACGCATTGGTAAAGATGGCAAGATTCTTGCCCCGCATCAAGAGTTGATCTATCTGGTACAATTCATAATCGGTGAATTTCTCCTTCGGGCTGGCTATAACGAGGGTCTTGAATCCATCGGAAACGGGTCCCTCCTTGAGATTGACATTTTTAATGGCGTAATTTTGCGACACAAGGTTGTTGAATATATTTAGCACCTCCTCGGGTGGAGCTCCCGGGGGACTCTGTGCGGCTCGCGTTGTTTTCAGTGTGCCATGATCTGCCAGATATCCCAGGCTCTCATTTATATCTATGAGTGATTCCAGATTCGCCTCGATTATATTTTCCAACTGCCTGGGATTTACCAGATCATACTGTGTCCCGATTATCGGTATCTCCAATACATTGAGAAGGGGTATCTCCACCGTCTTCTTCTCGTATTCCATAACCAGGCCTATAATGCCCTCACCCGCTTCAATCTTTTTGTCGGGCACCGCAGGCCATTTGAGTCCGGAAAAATTAAATTTGTTCGAGACCTCTTCCAGGTTTTTCTCTGTCGTGGGATCAAAGTATCGAAATTTGAGCTTATCGTAATTCTTGTTATTCAGATCCTTTACGACCTCTTCAATCTTTTCGGGAAATGCAGGAAGTTCCTTCAATCCCATCAATGGCGCAACGGTCTTCAGAGATGAAGAGAGATAGAGATCTACCTTAATCTTTTCGGAAAGATTCAAAAGAGCGCTTATCTTATTATTCATTTTCTGGATGGTCGTAGTAATCTTGTACTCCAGACCACCTGTTGAAGTGATGGCAGGAATACGTTCTATGATATCGCCATGAATGAGCACGAGCCCCATGTATGCGTTCTTGAATTTGATCTCATCCTGCTCCACAAGCCGAATCTGGACAGGAGATATCCCATAGTCTCTTGCCATCTCGCGGTTTTCCTCGGTACCCTTGATACCGCCATCTTCCTCAGGACTTACATCATAAAAGCTGTAGTTGAAGTATTTATTCGAATTGACGGAATATTCTTCAAGGAGGTCGCGAAGATAGCGTTCCGTGCTATTATGGGGGGCCGGAAGGTTCTTTGTAAAGAATACCTTTACAGTCAGGGGCTCCGAAAGTGTGGAAACAACCCTCTTGCTGATATCGGATATTGAATAAATCCCGTTTTCAGTCAAATCACTCCTGAAAAAAAGCGTAACTCCCACCACATTGATCAGTATTATGATAACCAGATAAATGAAAAACTTTATATATTTACCGGATGTCTTTTTCACTCCCATTTTGTTCTCCTTATCTTTTTTCCTGCATTACAAGATGTGTTGAGTAAAGCCCGATGAAGACGATACTCAGAAAATATAAGAGGTCTCGCGAGTCGATTATGCCCTTCGCAATGTTTTGAAAGTGGTTATCCGCGGCAAGATACCCAATGACACCTAATGCCGCTTCAGGAAAGAAAAATAGCATCTTGTTTATCATGGTCAGGATAAAGCATATGGACATCCCTGCCATAAAGGCAATGATCTGGTTTCTTGTAAGGGACGAGGCAAATATCCCGATAGCGCAATATGCCGATCCTAGCAGGAGGCCTCCGATATAACCGCCCATTACGGGTCCCCAATCGAGATCACCAAGGAGTGAAACCGATACAGGATAGGCAAGTGTAGGGACGAGCATTACCGCGACAAAAGCAACGCCTGCCATAAACTTTCCCACGATTACATCCAGATATGTCACAGGCATGGTTATAAGGATCTCGTATGACCCTACATTCAGCTCCTCCGAATAGAGCCTCATCGTGATTGCGGGAATCACAAATGAGAAGACAAGAGGAAGCAGGTTAAAAAAGTTTCTAAGATCCGCACGGTTGTAAATAAAGAATCCCGCGAAGAAAAACCACCCAGTCACCAGAAGGAAAAGAGCAATAACAATATAGGCTATGGGAGATAAAAAATACGCTCCGAATTCTTTTTTGAAAATATGTATGGCCTGTCGCATATTAAGACTCCTTCGTCAATTCTCGGAATATGTTCTAGAGCGTTCTGCTCTCCCGATGAAACTCTACCAAAACCCAGTCTGTTTCCTTTATTCTCCGATAAATATCACCTCTGGGGTCTAAGGATGATCGGGACGTAAGTTTTACTGTGAGAACACCTTCATCTCCGTTGTCAATCTGATCGATCTTTATAATTCCGTCAATTCCATTCAATGCATCCTCGACATTCTTAAACTCCGCATTCAATAGAGAGACTGAAATGAAATTTTCGTCGCCTTCCGATTGTTTGATCGCCTCGGTGCTGTCATCGGCAACAATTTTCCCTTTATCAATGATAATTATACGGTCACAGGTGGCCTCCACCTCGCTCAGTATGTGAGTAGAAAGCACGACCGTTTTTTCCTTCCCGATTTTTTTTATAATTTCCCGGATTTCCACAATCTGGTTGGGATCCAGACCTGAAGTGGGCTCGTCCAGTATAAGTATCTCCGGATCATTCATAATTGCATGAGCCAGACCCACCCGCTGTTTCAGTCCCTTTGACAACTCATCTATGACATTGTGCATAATTTCATTCAAACCGCACATGTCTGCCAGGTGGCGAATCCTCGCGCTTTTGTTTTCTTTAGCGATTCCCCGTATCCTGGCAACATAATCCAGATAATCATACACGAGCATATCGTGATAAAGGGGGGCCGACTCGGGCAGATACCCTATAAGCTTCTTGATCTCCAGCAGATTTTCATCAATGGAATAATTTTTTACACGGACATCTCCCGCAGTGGGTGAAATATATCCTGTAAGCATCCTGAGCGTAGTGGTTTTCCCCGCGCCGTTAGGACCCAATAACCCCAGAATTTCCCCCCTGTGGATATCGAAACTGATCTGATCGACAGCGCAGAAATCACCGTAGTACTTTGTCAGGTTTTCGACTTGTATCATATTTCTCTCCTCTGTTATCTCTCCAAATCTCTAAGCCGAGTTGAGTTACCTTTACTCATTCAAAATGAATCCACTATAAATATTATTGCCGCTAATATGTCAATATATTTTTCAAAAAAACAGCCGATTTATATTTATCAACCATACTTATCGACGAATTGTTGAAAAAATTATGATATATAAAAGTCATGAAGGCAAAAAGGGCGACACGCTGCATGCGTTGCGGAAAATGCTGTCTTTCAAACCTGTCTTTTTATGTAAAAGATGCGGACATTGAACGCTGGAAGTTGCAAAACAGGGAAGATATACTGCATATTATCGAAAACTGTCAGGCTGTCTGGGCGGGAGACCATTTTGTTTCGGCAAGAGACGGCACCTTCCTGCATGGCTGCCCCTTCCTGGAATGGGATGGGGGAATATACAACTGCTCCATATATGGGACGCGTCCACGGGTATGCCGGGACTATCGCCCCGGATCATCAAAAATATGTTCACAATATTATAAAGGATTATGAATCAGGAAAAGGACGATAAAAGGGATCTCAAAAATATGACGCTGAAGGAGATCGAAAAGTTTATATCCAGCCTCGGAAAGGAAAAATACCGTGCCAGGCAGATTATGAAATGGCTCTATCAGCACGGCGCTACCTCCCTTGACGAGATGACTAACATTTCCAAAAAATTCAGGATCGAGATAGGTAAAATCACCAGGATCAGCGCGCTGCCTATTGAAAAGGCACAGGAATCTGTCGACGGAACAAAAAAGTTTCTCTTCAAACTGGCAGACGGTCAATTTATCGAGAGTGTTCTCCTCCGCGAAAAAAACCACTGGACCATATGCATATCAACACAGGTCGGATGTAATATGGGTTGTAAATTTTGCCTCACAGGAAGATACGGCCTGAAGAGGAATCTGCTCCCCTCGGAAATCGTCGATCAGATTACACGTCTCCGTTTCAACACACCGGAGGGTCGGAATATCAAAAATATCGTCATGATGGGTATGGGGGAACCACTTGCCAACTATGAAAATGTTCTGAAAGCCATCGATATTATCACGACAGATGCATGTGCGGCATTTTCGACGCGGCGTATCACCGTATCAACCTGCGGGATTGCTCCCATGATCGAAAGGCTGGGACAGGATTCATCGATAAATCTTGCCGTGTCACTGAATGCCCCCGACAATGATTCACGGAACCGTATCATGCCCATTAACAGAAAATATCCCCTTGAAAACCTGATAGAGGCATGTCGTAACTTTCCCATGCCGAGGCACAGGCGGATAACCTTCGAATATATACTGATCGATGGCGTCAACGATTCAGATGAGCAGGCAGAAAAGCTGGCCACCCT
>JAUVXT010000229.1 GCA_030603465.1 Deltaproteobacteria bacterium | reverse complement strand
TTGTGAAAAGTTTGGACAGAAGCAGCCGGTTGCGCTCGCCGCCGGAGAGTATCGCCACGGGAGAACGTGCCCGGTCGGGGGTGAAGAGAAAATCCTGCAGATAGCTTATGATATGCTTCTGTAGGCCATTTATAGTCAGCATGTCCTTGCCTTCTCCGACATTGTTTGTGACCGTATCATCTTCATCAAGCACGGCACGATGCTGGTCAAAATAAGCGGCATCGAGGTTGGTACCGAGCCGGATTATGCCTTTCTGCGGTTGCAAATCGCCAAGCAACAGACGAAGCAGTGTGGTTTTTCCCGAACCATTCGGTCCGATAAGGCCTACCCTGTCGCCGCGCAGTATTGTGGTGGAAAGATTCCGGATAATTATGTTGTCATCATATCCGAAGGTGACCCCTTTTAACTTGGCAACAAGCTTTCCCGACGGCACTGCCTCCTGGATCTGCATGCGGACACGGCCGACAACTTCCTGCCGGGCGTTGCGTTCTTTACGCATTTCTACAAGTGCGCGAACCCTGCCCTCATTTCTGGTACGCCTTGCCTTGATTCCCTGGCGTATCCATATTTCCTCCTGGGCAAGTCTTTTGTCGAAATGGCTCTGCTGGGATGCTTCGGCCGCCAGTGTTTCGGCCTTTCGTCTCAGATAGGTATCATAACTGCCGGGCCAGCTTGTAAGACAGCCCCTGTCGAGATCGATGATGCGGGTCGCGATTTTGCTGAGAAGCATCCGGTCGTGGGTGACAAATAAAAGGGAGATCCTCGTATTTAACAGAAACTCTTCCAGCCAGGTTATGGCATCGATATCAAGATGATTGGTCGGCTCATCGAGGAGTAAAAGATCGGGGTCGCTCACCAGTGCCCCTGCCAGCAGGACCCTTCTTTTCATGCCCCCCGAAAGCTCTGAATAATTTAAATCGGCATCCAACTGAAGGCGGGAGATAACCGTTTCCACACGCTGTTGAGCCCGCCAGCCGCCCGCCGTTTCCAACTGGTGTTGAACCCTTTCCATTTCCTCCAGCAGATTTTCGCCGCCGCCGGAACTTAAGCGCACCGAAATGTCATGGTATTGCCTGAGGAGTTTCTGTAATTCACCGAGTCCTCCGGCAACAACATCAAATACGGAACCCTTAATATTCAGTGCGACCTCCTGACCGATATAAGCAACACGGAGTCCCCTCTGTCGAATAATGTCGCCGCTGTCCGGTTCAAGGTCTCCGGCAATCAATTTCATAAGAGAAGATTTGCCTTCGCCATTGCGGCCAATCAGACAGACCCGTTCCCCTGGCGCGATTTGAAGGTTGACCTCTTCCAGTATGGGAGGGCCGCCAAAACTCAGCGTTATATCCTGTAAGCTGATGAGAGACATAGAGCGGTTGTATACTCTTTTGAGTTTTATGGCAACCTTACCAGAAAGGTATGTTTGTATTTAATGGCTATGCATAATCCGCCGCATCCCATTGAAATAATAAAGGAGTTCTGTATTGAACCGCTTACTTTGACTGTGACTCAGGCGGCGGAATCTCCGGGTGTTGCCAGCAAACCATCTTAATACTTTTGAACGGTAAGTCGGGTATCAGTCCTGAAATATCTTTGAGGTTTTCAAAGGTTTTTAGCCGTTCGGCTGAATTAGCCTTGTCAGGTGGAATTAGACGGTTGCTTGCGACGGATTGATTGGATCACGTCGTCGAAATGTTGAAGAAAACGTGACCGGTCACGCTTCTGTAACGGCGGCGGCCCGCCCGTTATCTCTCCTGCCCCACGAAGTTCTGACAACAGGTCCCGAGTCGCGACGGCCTGACCGATGTTTGTTTCCGTGAACAGCTTTCCGGTTGTACCAATTGCATGCGCGCCTTCCTTCAGGCAGCGGCTCGCAAGCGGAATATCAGCGGTGATCACGATGTCGTCAGGTTGCACGTGTTCTACAATCCAATCATCGGCCGCATCAAATCCGTCCTCTACAATTTCGAGTGCAATCCATCGTTCATCCGGAACTCGCATCCATGAGTTTGCCACCAATGTGACATCAAGTCGATATCGTTTTGCGACACGGTACACCTCCTGTTTGACAGGGCACGCATCGGCATCTATAAAAATGTGCAGCAAATGAAGATCCTCACTATCACCCCGGATCTGGTCCGGGTGCCACTCGCCAAGCTAAGTGGCGAGGCTTTGCCGAGTCCGGCTGAAAGCGCAATGTTGGAATAATATTCGATCCTGTTAGTAAAATTCTTCAGGACACCTTACCTGCCGGAAACTCAAGTGACACCTTCGGCGCCATTTGAGCCAGTATATCCTCCGAGTTGGTAGACAAATCACATATCCGTACCGGGGCAGTTAACTTCAGCCTTGTTGAGATGCGCAAATAGCTGTGCAAGGGCTCGATTAGCTGCCGGCCTTAAAGCACTGTACACGCGTATGCATTGAAGCTCCCCGCAACAAGTTGCGGGAAATCTCCGGCTGGCAAGGAAATTGTTTATTTTTATGCGCTCGCTATTCAGTTCAACTGCTTGTGTCAGCCAGACAGTTGACGCCCCCCGTTACTGTGCTGTCCATCCACAATCAATAGTCCAACTGGCCCCTGTTATAGAGGTGCCGCTATCAGAGCAAAGAAACAGCACGAGGTTGGCGATCTCCTCTGGTTCAATGATCTTCTTGATGGCGGCTGATTTGAGCATGATCTTCTCTACCACCTCTTCCTCAGGAATCTTGTGCGCTTTCGCTTGATCAACGATTTGGTTCTCAACTAAGGATGTCCTAACATAGGCTGGGCAGAGGGCATTTACGGTTATTCCGTAACCGCCACCTTCGAGTGCGGCTGTTCGTGTCAATCCTATCAAGCCATGTTTGGCGGAGATATAACCAACTTTGTTTGGGGAGGCGACCATTCCATGTATTGAAGCGATGTTTACCACTCGACCCCATTTTTGGTTTTTCATATAGGGCCACACAAACTTGGTCAGCAAAAAGGGGGCCGTTAGCATCACACTCAACATTTGATCCCATTTTTCTTCTGGAAAAGTTTCAATCGGGGAGACATGCTGAAGTCCAGCATTGTTTACGAGGATGTCGATTTTTCCGTATTCTTTAACCGTTGCATCGACCAAATGACGGCACGACTCGCGTTTTGTCAGATCAACTTTGACAAAATGCCCCGCAACCTTCTCGGCTACAGAAAGACCCCTCTCTTCGTTCATGTCAGCAACGACGACCTGATGACCTTCTTGACTCAAAGCTTCAGCTATTGACTTCCCTATGCCGCCTGCACCGCCTGTTACTATCGCACATTTCTTCATACTTACCTCTGGCTAACATCACCATTAGCCGACGCGTTAACTGTCGGCTGGATTGATTTTTTATGCGTGATTCTTTTTACCTGTAAACCACGAACAACGCGGCACCTTACCACATATAAGCCTTTCCGCCAACTTCAAAAGACAAATATATGTGCGCTACCCCGGTAAGGTTTTCTAGTTGAGGTGTTAGACTTCACCTGCTAAAATCAATCGAACAACGCCGTTGACTGCTTTAGATTTATTGCTATTTTATTTTTTAATTAAGAGCCAAACAGATTCATAATAATCTATAATGGAATCACCTTCCGGAGTCTTATCGCATCGCTTTAATATGTTTATGATATCCTGTTTGTTACTTTCGTTCCAATTAGCATATGGATTAGTTTTAATATCATTCTGATAAAGATCATCAAACCCTTTACATGAGTACTCTATATGAATTTCCTTCTTCAAGGCTATTGTGAATCCAGTGTTAACAGAGCCCTCGATTGCTTTTATGGCACATCGCCTTGGTTCCCCCTCATCGTTGTAAAACTTCAAAATCTCTTCGAAAGAGCCTCTACCATAAATAGGTTCAGTGATCAGCACCCTGCCTTTCGGTTCCAATATCCTGTATGAATTTCTAAGCGCTTCCATCTGTTTTTCAGCAGGTATGTGGTGGAAAGATTCGTTAAATAGCACTGCGTTAAATGATGAAGATGGAAAATTCATTGATTCCGCCTGGCCGACTTGAAAAACAAGATTCTTGCGGACAAGATTAGCTTGAGCTGCTTTTATTACATTTTTATCTGGATCTATTCCGACCACGCGTTTAACATGCTGTGAAACAAAAAAAGTCTTCTCACCATTTCCGCAACCTACATCAAGGACAGAATTTGCATCCTTTATTCCAAGGCCTAAAATTGTTTCCTGTTGACTTTCTGTACGGTCGGCTTTCATGATTTTAACCCATTATTTGTGCCACTGTAAAATTCAGCGGTGCGGCTTGTCCGTGTCCGCTGTAGCGTTTTGGCCGCCTTCTTTATACTTTGCTATCAGTCGGG
>JAUVXT010000089.1 GCA_030603465.1 Deltaproteobacteria bacterium | reverse complement strand
TTCTAACGCTGGTAAAGTTCATAAAGTAGCCATGACCGCATGTATGCGCAAACTCTTAACAATACTGAATGCCATGATTAAAACTCGTACCCATTGGTGCGCTGATTTTTAGTAAAATAATTCTTGACTTTAAACACAGTTTCTCTCCCATCAAGAGAGAGGATGCTTTATGACTTTTTATGACTGCATCGAATGTCACTCGTCCCATTTTTTAAAGATGAGGCAGCTGTTCACATCCCCGAATCCGAAGCTTGCCTTCGCAATAACCTTTAAATCCGGGCATTCCATAACCCGGTGAGGAATCTTATCGCCATAAGACTCAATCTCCGGATGGACATCCTCGCAGTTGATAGAGGGATGAAGGAATCCTTTATGCAATTGAAGTACAGCGGCAACACTCTCTATGACGCCTGCCGCCCCCAGGCAATGCCCGATCATCGATTTCGTTGAATTGATATAGGGGAAATCCTCGGGCCCTCTGCCAAGAGCGGCATCCCAGTTCTTTATTTCATGAGGATCGGCGAAGGTCGCCGTGAGATGACCGTTTATGGCATCTATCTCCGCAGGCCTTATCCCGGAATTGTCAAGAGCCTCTTTGATACAGCGCTGCACGCCTTCCGGATTCGGCGCAGTCATGGATCCTCCGTTTCTCTGACCGCCGCTATTGACGGAACCTCCCAGAATCTCCGCATAGATCCTGGCGCCCCTCTTCAGCGCCGTCTCCAGTTCTTCCAGAACAAGCACCGCTCCTCCGGCGCCGGGAACAAAACCGTTCGCCGAAGCGCTCATAGGACGGGAACCTTCTTCAGGAGAATCATTGTATTTTCTGGCGATTACACGCATGGCATCGAATCCACCCCATATATAGGGCGACGCCCCCTCCGATCCTCCGGCCAGCATCCTTTCTGCCAGTCCAAAACGGATTTTCCACAGGGCATCGATCAGCGCCTCTGTTCCCGTGCTGCAGGCCGACGAATTGGACGTCACCTGTCCGCCCAGTCCCAGAAGACCTCCCACGCGGGCGCTGGTGCCGCTATTCATAACCTGTTCCACAATCCTGCTTCCCAGACGCCGAACCTTCCCCTCGTTTATGCCGGGCACTACCTTTTCGGCAATTGTATCCATTCCTCCGATGCCGCAGCCTATGATGGCGCCCGTATTCCAGTGTACCTCACCGTCATCTTCAGCAAGTTCAAATCCCGCGTCACGCCAGGCGTCCACGGCGGAAACCGAAGCGTAACCGATATTATCGTTTATGGAGAGGAGTTTTTCATGATCAAAATAGCTCTTACGCACTTCATCAAAACCCTCGATAACCCCCCCTATCTGACAGGCAAATTTAAGTTCCTCCAATCGCGGATGAAAGCGTATCCCCGACCGGCCTTCCCTCAGGGCCTGTTCAAAAGTATCCAGACCATGTCCATTGGGGGCAACAACACCCATTCCCGTTATAACAACTCGTCTATTCATCTAATACGACTCCTTTGCCGGACAGTATGCCGGAACAAACGGCCTCTCCGTTCTTGTATTCCATACTGACCTTGGTTTTCAGGCTTCCTCTTCGGAAATACACCTTTTCTCCCCTGATTACGACCTCTTCTCCCGGACGCACGACACTTGCAAATTCGACGTTATCGGCCGTGGCGAAGAGAGTGGCCATCTTCTTTATCGTATCCGTTGCAACCCCCTGCGCAATCAGAAGGGAAATCCCGAAGGCAACGATACCGGTCTGCGCCATCGCTTCTATTAGAATAACACCGGGCGTGACAGGATAACCGGGGAAATGCCCCCGGTAGAAATACTCATCTTCACGAAACCGGTAGGTTCCCACGACGGCATCCTCACTCAATTCGACTATCTCATCGAGAAAACGGAAGGGATGCCGCTGTGGCATGATATTAAGAATCTCATCGCATAATGTGTGATCAACCCCCATAGAGCCCCCCGTTCACGTGTATCACCGTTCCGTTAATATAAGTGCCGCTTGTGGCCAGAAAGGCCGCCACATCGGCAATCTCCCCGGCTGATCCCAGACGACCCAGAGGGATATTGTCCATAATCCTCTGCTTAATTTCCTCAGGCAGATCCCTGGTCATCTCCGTATCGATAAAGCCCGGAGCTACTGAGTTGACCAGGATATCCCGCCCCTGCAATTCCTTGGAAAGCGATCGCGTGAAGGCATCGAGGGCCGCCTTCTCCATGGTGTATGGTATCTGGCCTCCATTCCCCGTGTGTCCCACAACGCTGGTAATATTTATTATTCTCCCCTTCCCCTTGCGAAGCATGAAGAGGCGGAGAACCCGCTTTGTCAAATACCAGGACCCGCGTACAATCTCACGCTGCCTGTCAAATTCCTCAACCTTCATGGAAATAATATCACTGTTTATGGAAACACCCGCATTGTTTACCAGCACATCGACTCGCCCGGCCTTCTCTTTGATTTCTCTCACCATGGCCTCTATCTCTTCGATATCGGCGAGATCGGCCTTCAGCAGAAATCCATCCTGTGCCTCTTCCTCGAGTATCTTTCGGGCACCCTTTTCACTATTGCGGTAATGGATACCGACACGAAATCCCTGCCGCGCGAGAGCGCGACAGCAGGCGGCGCCTATTCCCGTTCCGCCTCCCGTTACAATTGCGACGGGCCTCTCCTGCGAGTCCCGGCTTTTACTTTCCCTGTTCATGTGGTTGTCCTCTCCATTATGCCTCCCCTGGCATTGGGTGAACGTCTTGGATAATCGAGGTATCTGATCCCTCTGAATACTCCCACGCGCGCGCCCTCGATAGTCATAATCATTTCATTGTCTACAAACACCCTGCCATTCCCCACAACAACGCTGGATCCCGATTTTTTTAACTGAGAAAAGCGTTTTATCTCCACTTCATAGCGGATCAATGTATCGAGGGGGCGTATCTGTCCGTTAAAGACAACCTCTCCGCACCCCAGAGCCCTGCCTGAACCCAGCGCCCCTCGCCATACGCAATAGAATCCCAGCAGTTGCCATATGGCGTCCACACAGAGACACCCCGGCTGAACAGGATCTCCCGGCATATGGCACTGGAAATACCATGCATCGATTTTTACATCCTGCTCGGCAATGATGGACCCTCCCCTACCGTTACTGTTAATTGCGGAGATTCGATCGACCATAAGAAAGGGGGGGGCCGGAAGTCTCGCATCGAACCCCCGGGGAGGATCTTCAATCAGCCGTCCATAGGAAAAGGCTATCAGATTCTCGATTTCAAACTTTTCCCGCGCCATAAATTCGTCGTATTTCATTTATTCCTCGTTTACCCTCAACATCACCCGTGCCCACGTGAGACCAGCCCCCACCACTACAATGGCAACGTGTAATCCCGGATGGAGATTATCCCATTTCTGGCTCAGCACAGAGGGGGCGCCTGCGCAGCCCGTATTCCCGAAATCGGCCACATTGTACCAGTGGTCTTCTTCGGACACATCACACCTCTCACATACGGTCTTCAGCATTCCCAAATTTGCCTGATGCCCCACGAACTTGAAATTGTTCGAGTTAATGGGATATTCCTCCTGTAATTCCCGCAGGAAATCTGTGGTTCTTCGTATGGCAAACCCCTGAACCGCACTTCCGTTCTGCCAGAAGTGTCCCATTCTCGGAATTTTCACCCTTTCCCACGCCGAGGGTTCGGATTTATAAGAACACGATTCAAATTCCATGGCGGAGGGTTCAACAGCAGATATTACCGCCGCGCTGCTTCCATCACCGAAGAGGGGCGCCACCTTACGATCGGAATAATCCACCGTTTTGGTCATACATTCCGGATTAACTACCAATACATAAGCGGGTAATGCCTCTTCTTTCATATTGTACAGAAAACTTATCTGCATACCGAAAGTGGAACAGGCGGAATTGATATCAAAACAGGGAACATCGACCCCGAGCGCTCCCGCAACGGTAGCCGCTTCGGCGGGACATACATGATCCGATGCGGTGCTTCCCGAGATTACCATTCCAATATCCGCCGGTGTAAGGCCGGCGCGATCTATAGCCATGCGTGCCGCAAGCGCCCCTGTCTGGGCATTAGTATAGAGACTCCCCTCCCATGCGGCGCGGGGATCGGCATTTTTCGTCGTCTTTATATAATCGAGAGAAAGGACTGTGCGACGGGTATGTATGCCCACCCGCTCCATTATCCACTCTTTGCTGCTCCCGATGTCCAGTTCCTCAAGAAATCCATTGGTGATCACATTTTCCGGATGAAAGTGTCCCAGGCCGTGGAGATATAACATATTATTACACAAGCTCCCTTCCGATGATCATGTCCTGCACCTCTCTCACGCCCTCGTATATGTCAATAATATGGGCGTCCCTTGCCAGCTTCGAAATTTCATATTCCGTCATAAAACCGTATCCGCCATGAAGGTGAAGCCCTTCATTGGCACAGTAAATGGCGGCCTCCGCCGCCACATTCTTTGCAAGGGAGGCATATATTCCCCTGTCCGGATCCCCCGATTCAACCTTACAGGCCGCCTTCATCAGCGCCATTTCAGCCATTTCCATCCTCTTCCACATGGAAACCAGCGTGTCCCTGGCAACGGGCAAATCGCAGATCCGCTCCCCGAACTGTTTCCTCTCCTTCGTATATTCCAGGGTGATATCGAATGCCCTTCGTGCCAGACCGACGCCTATGGCAGCTACCATGGGACGCGCATAATCGAGCACATCTATGGCATAGGTAAATCCAAGTCTCCTGTTTCCTATTATCTGTGTCGTATCGATAACCACATCTTCAAACTTGACGGCCGCCGTATTTGAGAGGCGCTGTCCCAGCTTATCCTCCGGCTTGCCGATCATGATTGTTCCACCCTCCTTCAGGACAATCTCTTTCCCGCCCGAGGATTGTGTTACAATATCCGCCTCCAGTATGGATTCTGAAGGGATGATGATACAGGCAATCATGAGACCGTCCGGTTTCCCCACCTTACAGAAAATGGTAAACTGTGACGCATAGGATGCATTTGTTATGAAACATTTTTCACCATTCAAGAGGTACGTGCCGTCATCCTGTTTCCTGATAAATGTCTTCATCGACGCGTTGTCCGAACCGGCCCCCGGCTCGGTCAGACAGAAAGCGGCAATAAGGGGTTTCTCCACAAATGGTTGGAGGAATCGCGTTTTCTGTTCCTCTGTTCCGTGCTGTGCAATGACGATATTGGCCAGGTCGTTACACATGGCAGAGGTGGAGATACCCGTATCTCCATATGAAAGCTCCCTTACGATCAGCGAGGAAGTGATGATATCGACTTCATATCCCTTGATCGATTCGGGAACGCATAAATTCATCAATCCTATCTCCCAGGCCTTTTCTATGATGTCTTCGGGGAAGATATGCTCCTCCTCCCTTTTTAAAACGCCCGGTAATATCTCATTTTTTACAAATTTTCGGACCAGCTCCAGATACATTTGCTGATCTTCTGTGATGGTAAAATCCATAAATGTTTCTCCTTAAGTAACGACAACGCAGGGCCTTCGAAAAATTGAGAAATTAAGAAATTATAGTTGAAGCTCCCCCCAACAAGTTGCGGAAAATCTCCGACTGTCAAGGAAATTTTTTATTTTTATTCGCTCGCTAACCCCGCCGCAAGCAGCAGGAAATGCGCTCGCTATCCAGTTTAAAAGCCTTCGTATACAACAAGGCGTTGAGATACGCCCCCCCTTTTTAATGGAGAGGGTATAATAGGGATAACCCTGGGAAGTTTCCATATTTCACTTATCCCGCTACAGACACCGTCACTTTTCCGGCCGGCTCGAACATACGTCGCGCAGACTGTAGTGTGGTTATAGAGGAACAGGTAACTCCGATTGTCTTGAAAAATTCTCTTAGAGGACGGCCGGGCCCCACTTCGTAAATCAAATCGGCATGGGCGGCCAGGGCATGCATATTCTTTTTCCACTGAACGGTACCGCTAAGCTGAGCCACAAGACGGTCAATAATTTCATTTCGGCTGTCGGAATGAAAGAAACCGCTGAAATTCGATGTAACCCTCCTGGCATTTTCCGGTTTTAACTTCTTTGATAGAGTGGCCAGGGTATCCGTGAAACTGCCCTTGATGGTTTCCATAAATCTGCTGTGGAAGGGGACGCTCACATTCAGGGGCACAAAACGGAGGGGATCGGCTTGATCTGCCATTCCCTTCAAACGCTCCTCTACCTCCGTCATGGCAGAGCTTTGCCCGCTTATAACAATCTGACGTGTAGAATTTACATTTGCGATGTCCATTGGAAGATCTTTTATCGCATCGTCAAGCCTTTCTATATCCAGCCCATCGGAAATCACGGCAGCCATAGCGCCTTCTCCAACGGGAGATGCCTTCTGCATGAGTTGTCCCCTCAACTGAGTAATCCTCAGCGCTTCCGCCAGGGGCATGGCACCCGCGGCAACGAGGGCCGAGTATTCACCCAGGCTGTGTCCCCCGAAATATATGGGATCGAAACCATAGAGTGACTGAAGCCCCCTCAGCATGGCAATCTCTGTCGTCACTATGCAAGGCTGGGCATATTCGGTGAGATTGAGTCTTTCGTCACCGGAAAAACACATATCGGCTACGTCCCAGCCGAGTATTTTTGTCGCCTCCTCATAGGTCTCTCTGCTTTTCAAAACATCATCAAAAAAGTCTCTCCCCATACCTGCTCTCTGTGATCCCTGTCCCGGAAATACAACTGCAATACTTTTTCCTTCCATTTTAGACCTCTCCATATACATAATCCCCGAAGGGCAATTTTTCTCTCTCTTCCGCACAATAAAGCATTTTATATGCCAGGAGAGGAGAAAAATTGTGATTATATCCACCCTATTGATATCACTGGATAAATAAGCTTAAGAATTAAAAAAAGATGAAACACAACGGCCCTCCGGGGAGGGAAAGGTGCGTATTTTCTTTCGCAGTCGGAACGAACCTACACAACAGCCAGGACCATCGATTTAAAAAACACCCCTGCTCTCACACAGATCAATGTGCAGAATTATGCGTTATCATCAGCTTTCCGGATCTTCCAATCCTCACCGAAGACTATGCTATAGCAGCACAATTTTTAAATATGAGATGTCTCTGGATTACTCTTGATTAGATGTTGACATATGATGTTCCTGTCAATTAAAATGATATAAGTGAAAATAACAGGGCGCTGCAAATTTGCCCGTCAACTCGGGGCATTATGTTCAAAGCATTCTATATCGACATACTGCTAAGATTTGAAAGGAGGAACTAAAAATGATAGCTAACCTGCGTGCCCTCCCGATAGGTGAAAGGATAGGGCTAGTTGAGGATATATGGGACAGTATCGCTGCTGATCAGGCGACTTTGCCGATGACGGACGAACAAAGGGCCGAGCTTGATCGGCGTTTGGATGCTTACGAGTCAGACGGAATCAAAGGTCGTGCTGCTAGTAAAGTAATAGCAGATATCAGGAAACGGTTGTGAGTCCAAGGGTCTATCTTCGGCCGGAAGCGGAAGCGGATATTGAAGAGGCGGCCGCATGGTATGATAAGCAACGTGAAGGCCTCGGCAATGAGTTCCTTGATGAAATATCAAGTGTTTTCGAAACAATCTCACGTAATCCCAGCATGTATCCTGTGGTTCACAGGCATACCCACCGCGCGTTGATTCATCGATTTCCCTTTGGAATCTATTATCGAATCGAGGAGAAAATGATCATGGTCGTCGCTGTTATGCATGGCAGTCGCCATCCAAAGCGGTGGCAAAAAAGAGCATAACAAGAACGGAACAGGGTCAGACCTTGACCATTGACTTATCGTTTGTAGGATTAATAATGGCAAAAAACCGAAACGGTCAGGACGTTCGAAAAGAAGAAAGCGAATCAATATGGAATGTTACTGACTTACTCTTGATGTTGAGATTCCGCTAGAGCCCCTGCGTCAGATTGGTGCACTGTCAGGCGTCATATATTACGCAACCCTTCCATGACCACATCGGCGCTTGTCACAAATGAAAATCCGAAAGCAAGATTAAGCAAACTGGCAAGGTGCATCTCCTCATTGATGCTTCCCGTACTATCAGCAAGGAAAAACACACGGTAATCCCGGTAATAGGCATCGCGTGCTGTAGATTCACAGCACAAATTAGTCATAATACCGGAAATGACAAGATCTTCTATTTGCAGACATCGCAGCACGGTTTCTAAATCTGTGTTGTAGAATGCTGAATAACGATGCTTGGAGATTACCTTCTCACCGGGAAGCGGGGCAATGTCGGGATGTATTTCGCTTTCCGGACTTCCCTCAAGGCACATCCCTTCCCACCACCACCCCATAATACCGCTGTCAAGATTATTTGGGTGATGAACGTGTTGTGTGAAAATCACCGGACGGCCCGCTTCTCTAAAGGCATCGATCAATCGTTTCACTGTCGGGAGAATAGCCGGTCCACCACATGTAAAAGTTGGAGAATCCGGATTCAAAAAAAAATCTTGCATATCGATAACCATTAGAGCGCTTTTATCATGATTGGGCGTCATTGAATGTTGATTAAATGAGGCAATCTTCTCAAGCCATGCGCGGGTCTTTGATGTTATCGATTCTGTTGTAACATATGGTTCCATAACAATCCTTTCCTGTTGTATGATTTTGCCTAACAGCGCTTGCTAACCCCGCTGCTTGCGGCGGAAATCTTCAATTGTCATGTGCCGATTTTAGAAGTAATCCTTCATTAATCTGTCTACCCATTCGGGTATCCGGGGCGCTTCTATTTTATCATAATGTGGAAAATATGGTTTAATATCAATTACGGGCGTGGCATCTATCGCATCTAAACCGCGAACATCGATGTAATCATCTCCAACGCTGATAATTTCTACCGCCGTAACACCTATAGGATTGGGACGATCTTTCACCCTCTGGGAAAATATACCAACTTCAGGCATACTTTCCATTCCTCTCGGGCGCCTTTGCAAATGTTTCGACGGAATGTATTTAGCCTGGTGGAGATAGGTTATGACGATTACATGGGAAAAATCTTCCAGGCCTGCTAATGATCCTTTATATTCGGGAAACAAATTGATGCGGGATGTTACATTGCCCCAGTTCTCATCTACAAGCTCAGTAACGGAGGATTTAACTGAACCTATTGGTATAATATTAATTTTTTGTTCCATAATTTATTTTAGCACATAACGTAGAGCTGAGTGGCTGGGCAACGATGACCGAAAAACTATGATAAAGGTAAAAACTACCGGTCAAATGCTGCGTATCAAAAACAGCACGGCTTTGCCCCAGTCCATCTCAAGCGCCTGGTTCGCAGTCAGCTTCTTAATCTACTAAAGTCATAGGCGATGTATTTCTCAAATTGCGGTTTGCAATGTTCGGTGATTTTTTTAGTCTTGCGGTCCGTTTTACGACCGTTGAACCAAACACTGCGTTTGCCTTTGTTCTTACCGGTCTTGTTTTGAACGGATTCTTTAATAAATTCTTCCGATGTCATAATCCAGGTCATGTCCATCCGCTCAGAATAGAAAACGAACCAATAATTATCCCTTAGCTCGTGTGGAATTGCAGCAAAAAGGGCGGCATCTCCTGGAACAACTTTTTTGGATCTAGCCTTAATCTGGATAGTTATGAATGAACCATCTTCCCTGCGGATTACAGCGTCAATTGCGTCATCGTCAACAATTGGAACATAGACGTCCAAACCTTCCTTCAGCATGCGACCTATGATCCAGTACTCCATACGTTTGCCGAATCCAGCGCTATGTCTAAAAGGAAGTGCCATGTTTTTTCCTGCGAATGCCGAGTTGAGCGGAATTTTTCCAGTGTGACGGCCGGCAGAGCCGGTTTGCTTATAGTTTCTTTTGTAA
>JAUVXT010000165.1 GCA_030603465.1 Deltaproteobacteria bacterium | reverse complement strand
TTTTCTTCCAGCCCGCACCGATATAGACCAGAAATATCACGGCAATCAATACCATAATAACGGCAATCTTCGCAAAAATATCAAGCATAATACACAGTTTACCCCTAACTTGTAGATATAGCAAATCCGGGGAACCGACATTTCTCACTTTTTAAAAAGAGACTCCAGCTTTCCCCTGGCATCCCGTTCTTTATCTCCGTTTTGTTCCACCGATGCGGAATTACTGAAGGTAAAGTAATCGCAGAAATTGCTCCGGTCTTTGTCAACCACCCTCTCCGCCTGGGGCTCATGACAGGCATTATAGGCCGAAGGGCTGTAGAATAGACAATTATAGCATACATGGAGATCTCTTCCGCAGAAGGGGCAGGCTTCCAACCTCCCCACTTTCGCGTCGATATCCAGTTCCTTTTTGCAGCTATAGCAATAACAACAGGCCATCACCTTACTCCCCCCGAACGATTTTTCCCTACATCTTCTTCCGTAAAACCTGCGCCCCTATGTGGATAAGATCCCACGATCCACCGAAGGGCGGCGCGTAGGCAAGATCCATGAAACCTATCTCATCCAGATCCATTCCTGACCAGAGGCAGGCGGAGAGTGTATTGATTCTGCCGACGGCTCCCGAATTTCCTATCGCCTGAGCGCCCAAGAGTTTCCCGGATTTTTTATCGGCGACGAACTTAATCCCCAGTTTCTCTTTCCTTAAATTCAGCGAACCGGCAACGGGAGACCCCCAGACGATGACACTTGCCGGATCAAAACCGGCTTTCTTCGCGGCACCTTCATCGAGACCCGTGGCACCCAGTTCCAGATCGAAGACCTTAAAAGACTGTGCCCCCACAATCCCCGCAAATCTGGCAGGAATGCCCCCGATATTACGCCCGGCAACGCGTCCCTGTTTATTGGCAATATCCCCCAGGGGAACATGCACCCATTTTTTACTGATCCGGTGATAAACCTCACAACAGTCCCCCACCGCGTATATGCCATCCCGCGAAGTCTTCTGATAATGATCGACACCGACGGCGCCCGTCTCGCCCGGTTTGCATCCCGCCTGCACAGCCATGCGGGAATCGGGCTTTACACCGAGAGCCAGCAGTATAATATCTCCCTCAAATTCACCGCCATTTGTAAACAAACGCAACCGGCCGTTCGGACTCTTCTCAATAGACTGAAGCTGTTTCCCCGGAATAAAGGATACATGATTTTTTTCAAGCTCCTCCAGGACAATAGCACCGAATTCACTGTCCCACCTGCTCGCGGGTAACTTGCCCCGATAGACGATCTGTGTATCCATGCCGATTGCGGAAAGGGCCTCGCTCATTTCCATGGCAATAAAACCGGCGCCCACGATGACCGCCTTTTTGCACCCCTTCTCTTTTATATAGGTCTTTATATCGATCGCGTCCCTGAGGTTCCTCAGGACAAAAACACCCTCTTCATCAATACCGGGGATGTCGGGCATGTTGACCACGGCGCCCGTTCCAAAGACCAGCGTATCATAGGGGAGTTTTTCTCCATTCTGCAGGCACACTTTCGCTTTCCCGGTATCGATCTCTTCTACGGGTGTGTGTAATCTTACATTTATCCCCGTCTCCGCAAACTTTTCCGGCGTCCGCGCCACCAGCCTCTTTTCATCCTTTATTACATCGCCGATGTAATAGGGCATCGGTCAGGCGGCAAATGATACAAAATCACCCCGCTCCAGAATGGTTACATTCAAAGAGGGATCTCTCCTTTTCGCCTCGGCGGCCGTCGATGGCCCGCCGGCGCCTCCTCCCACGATTACCAGATTTTTGCCCATGAAACGCCTCCCGCCTGTAACATCCTTTTATCGTAAAGTACCGCACGTTATCCCCGCACAGAAAATCCAGAAATATTATATGCGATACCTCGGCCATTGTAAAGCCGTAGAAATTCGACTTTTACGAAAGCATTAATATTTTTGCTCGTAAGCAAAAAATATTGTGTTTTTTTTTGCTTTATGGTAAATAAACTCACATGATAATACCACGATATCTCAAAGAACCGGTCCGCCGGGACCTCGAAGACAAGATGGTCTTTGTTTCCGGGCCCCGACAGGTTGGTAAAACAACGCTGGCGAAAACCTTTCTGGAACGGGAAGAACATCAGTATTATAACTGGGATAACCGGGCAGATCGAAAGAAGATATTAGCCGCGCAGTGGCCTGCGGTTGAAAGCGTCATAGTATTTGATGAACTTCATAAATATAAAAACTGGAAAGGCTGGATCAAAGGGGAATATGATTCTCACGGCGATCGAATCCGGTTTATCATAACGGGCAGCGCCCGATTGGATATTTACCGCAAGGGTGGAGATTCACTGCAGGGACGTTACCACGCTCATCGTTTGCACGGTTTTTCGGTTGGTGAACTACAAAAGACCTCGTCAACCCTTGTTCCTGGAAGAGAAATTGAATTTCCCAACAGGACAGAACAGGAACTGTTGTCTCTGTTATTCCAGTTCGGTTCCTTTCCCGAGCCTTTCCTGAAGCAGAATAAGCGCGGGTTGAGAAGATGGCAGCGAGAACGACTGGATCGTTTTTTCAGAGACGATGTGCGTGATCTTGAAAACGTCAGGGATCTCTCCTCAATGGAACTGCTGGCGTCCATGCTCGAAGATCGCATCGGCAGTCTTCTTTCCCTTCAGTCATTGCGGGAAGATCTTGAAGTCAGCCATCGGGCTGTATCCCACTGGATGGCCATTCTTGAACGCCTGTATCACTGTTTTAGTGTGACACCATTTACCCACAAATCCATACGATCGCTTAAAAAAGCTGCAAAGGTATATCTTTGGGACTGGTCTGTAGTGCCTGATGAGGGGGCACGTTTTGAGAATCTCGTGGCATGTCATCTTCTAAAAATGAAACATGCTCTTGAAGATCAGGAGGGTTACAGAATTGGCCTTCATTACCTGAGAGATGCCGGAAAAAGAGAGGTCGATTTCCTGGTTACCGCTGAGGGTAAGCCGTGGTTTGCCGTAGAATGCAAGACATCAAGTCGGACACCGAATCCCGCACTCAATTATTATGGCGAAAGACTGAAAATCCCCTACCTGTATCAAATAACACGTGAAGAGGGCGCTGATACATTCAACGGCAGAGTCAGAGTGATGCCGGCCGGCAAGTTTCTGGGAGCACTTCCATAATAATTGCTTTTCCCTTTTGCCTTTCTCTTTTATCCCTGTTCTGTTATCCTTTCGCCTTGAACCATTATGTTGATATTCCTTGACATTCTGAGATTTTTAATTGCAATATATCAAAGGGAGTGCTGATGAAAATGGGGAAAACAGGGCGCGGCACACACTATGCTTTGGCTCGCGAACTGGGCACAAACCGGACAAACAGGACATGACTCAGACATCTGGGCAGCGGGACCGAAAGCATTAACATTTTTGCCTGCAAGCAAAAAAAATGAAAAAACGCATTTGTATAGCCATATTGGCTATGGGATTTAGCGGACTGGTTGCTGAGATATTCCTCTTAAGGGAACTTCTCATTGTTTTTTCAGGCAACGAACTTTGCATCGGCATTATTCTGGCCAACTGGCTTATTCTTGAGGCCTTCGGATGTTACTTTCTTGGCAGGAAAGCCGAGAAATCCAGAAATAATGTTGAAACATTTACAATTATTACAATTCTTTTTTCTCTATCCTTACTCGTAGCAATTTTTCTGACACGCATCCTGAAAAGAATAATCGGCATTTCTATCGGTGAAAGTATCGGATTTTTACCAATGTTTTATTCCTCTTTTCTTATACTTTTACCGGTAAGCGTTCTTCACGGCGCATTATTTACCTTCGGCTGCCGGATTTATTCCATGTTTTCCGGCCGGGATGCATCTTCTGCCGGCAGGGTTTATGTTTATGAGACAGTGGGCACAATTATCGGCGGAATTGTCTGCACCTGGCTTTTAATCCCCTATCTTAATTCATTTCAGGCATCCATATGGCTCGCCATGTTGAACTTTACAGTATGCCTCGTTTTACTTGCCCCTTACTGGAAAACCGGACTGTTTCAAAAAACAACCCTGGTCATCCTGAGTGTGCTCATCTTTTTTTCCGGTTATCTGGTTTTTGCCGGTCAGGCGGACAAAGTGCATAATTATTCGATCAGGGCGCAATGGAAAAACCACAATGTCATCCATTACCAGAACTCCCAATACGGCAATATCTGCGTTATAGAAAACCAGGGACAATATATCTTCTTTCAGGACGGTGTCCCGAATATTATAACGCCTGTGCCGGACATACCATTTATTGAAGAATTTGTTCATCTTCCGCTTCTCGCCCATCCTGAGCCCTCAAAACTCCTCATCTTGAGTGGGGGGGCAGGCGGTATAATAAATGAGGCATTAAAACATCCATCGATAGAAACGATTGAATACGCGGAACTGGACCCGCTCCTCCTCGACCTGTTAAGAAAATTCCCCACACCCCTGACTGAATCCGAATTGAATGATAGAAGAGTAAAGATAAAACATATCGATGGCCGTCTGTTACTTAAAACAACACAAAATAAATACGACTTGATTTTAACAGGGATTCTGGAGCCGTCTAATTTACAGGCCAATAGATTCTTTACAAAAGAGTTCTTTTCCCTTGTAAAAAAAAGACTGAATAAAGGGGGGATACTTGTCCTCGGCTTGCCCGGTTCTTTAACTTACTTAAATGAAGAATTGAAAAACCTGAACGGCTGTATCTTTAATACTCTGAAAAGTGTCTTTTCTCATATCAGGGTAATTCCCGGTGATGGCAAGAATCTTTTCCTCTCATCAGATTCCCGGGACATTTCAACGATTGACAGGGTGCAGATCATAGAAAGATTGAACCAGCGGAACATCAAATCAGATGTTATTATTCCCTGGCATATTGAGAAAAAGCTGCATCACGGATGGCAGGACTGGTTCTCTCGTTTTATTGAAGGGAGCAGCCAGAAAATCAATTCTGATTTCAACCCCGTGGGGCTCTTTTACAGCATCGCCCATTGGAATGCACTCTTTGCTCCTTCACTTTGCCGGCTTTTCAGACAATTTGAAAGGATAAACTTAAGAACTATTGTTCTTTTGTTTGTCATTTTTCTTCTTCTTTTTTTCTTTTTCCGATCAAAAAACATACAATTCCTCCGGGCAGGCATCCCCTTATCCATTATGACAACAGGTTTTGCCGGAATGATATTCAGCCTTATGCTAATCTTTACATTTCAATCGATCTATGGATATGTGTTTTCATGGATCGGGCTTCTTGTGGCATCTTTTATGGCGGGGGCTGCCCTGGGCGCGATGCTCGTGACACGGGCGCTCGCAGGGATAAAAAACGATCTTAAACTTTTTATAAAAATTGACCTGGCAATAATCTGTTTCTCTATCGGATTGCCCCTTATATTTCTTGCCGTCCATGCATGTCTGGACAGTCCGGGCGTATCCTTCTTTCCCAGGATCCTGTTTTTAGTCATTTCATTTATCTGCGGACTCTTAATCGGTTCTCAATTTCCTCTGGCAAACAAGATATATCTAAGGAATAGCAGAAGTTTAAGCAAGACAGCCGGGTTACTCTATGCTTCCGACCTGCTTGGCGGGTGGTTTGGAGGAATTGCAGGCGCTGTTGTGCTTTTGCCTGTTCTTGGTCTTACCGGTACCTGCATAACGGTGGGGCTGCTAAAATTGACAAGCTTCATTGTCATAACCACCCAGCCCGACCGGCATCTATGGGGAGGTAAAAAATGAAATCTTTTTTTCTTAAAATATTTACACGAAGAAATTTTCTGAAAAACACGGCCAAACTATGTTTCAAAGCAGGGCTATCTTTAATCTTCTTTGATTGCTTTAAGACAGAAGCTTCTGGTAATAAAACAACAACTATGTTTAAAAAATCCGGCAATACGGGTCCCGGTTTTGAACCGGCTTATCTGAAACTTCACAAAACAGGTGAGCTTAAAAGGCGAGC
>JAUVXT010000259.1 GCA_030603465.1 Deltaproteobacteria bacterium | reverse complement strand
AATTGATTTGAACCTGTCACAGAAAGTATATGCTCAATTATTTTGTCCGCTGGCAGACCTTCTCCAGATGTGATTTTCTTTAAAATGTCGGTCGCTGTTTTGTCATTTACCGAAGTAACCGACTGGGACAATAAGAGAGTTCGAATGCTTTTCCTTAATTTTTGATACTCTTGAATTGCCTCTATCAAATCTCCTACATTTTTATTGGCTACAGCCTTGGCCGCACGCCTGTCTATTATTCCTAATTCGAGTAGGTCTTCTTGAAGTGGCATCTGTAAATCCTTTGTTCGTATGTAGGCCCAACCAGTGTATATACACTTTCTGTATAAAACCAAACACAGTTAGTAGAGCTGTATAAGACACCTCGAAACAACTTTACATATACAATGCTAAGTAATTGTAATAGTCGTATTTGTAAGAGCTGTCTTTACTTATCAAGGGGTGTTATACAGAAACTGTATAACACCCCCCAAGATACTCATTAAAGAACGTCAACGGGACTTCGAACACCCGACGGGCCTTTATTCAGAACATGCGTATAAATCATAGTCGTCTTAACGTCCTTGTGTCCTAAAAGTTCTTGAACCGTTCGAATATCATAGACATCTTCCAGCAAATGAGTTGCAAAAGAGTGGCGAAATACCGGAAGTGATTAAATATAAAAACCCCGCACCTTTTTTAATAATACGGGGTTTTTGTAATAATCAGTCAATAATTCCCTCTTACCGTTGTTATTTAAGGGTTACAACTCCTGAAATTGATCACAAAGTAATAGCGAAACCACACATTTCGAATGATAACACGCCTATTACATTAAAAGTCAAGGATTTAATTGAGATATCTTCTAAGGTGTTGACGATCTTTATACGTTCCTCTATAATCAACGGCAATTTCCGACCGAGGTAGAGAGATGACAATGAAATCCATAAATCGTGTTTTCCTGATTCTGATTATAATTACGCTGCTTGCGCTGTGGGGCTGCGGAAACGACAACGAGAAGGAACTTTCTTCCGAAAAGACAGTGTCCGGAGAAAGCGCCCCCGCCTATGGAGACATAATGGTTGAGGGCTCAATCGGAGACGCCTCAAATCTGATTTCCATACTCTCTTCAGACAACGCCTCTCATTCAATCTCGGCGATGATTTTCAACGGTCTCGTGAAATACGACAAGGATATGAATATAGTGGGTGATCTCGCCCAATCCTGGGATATTTCCGAAGACGGCCTGATTATTACATTTTACCTGAGAAAGGGTGTTACGTGGCAGGACGGCCGCCCATTCACCGCCGATGACATTCTCTATACCTATCGTGTCACAATAGACCCGAAAACACCCACCGCCTATGCCGGTGATTTTCTCAAGATAAAGAAGGCCGAGGTCATCGACCCTCACACTTTTCGCGTTACCTATGACAAGCCCTTTGCCCCGGCGTTGATCAGCTGGTCTTCCGCCATACTCCCGAAACACCTGCTGGAAGGAAAAGACATTACAAAGAGCCCTCTAACCAGGCATCCCATCGGAACAGGCCCCTATATTTTTAAGGAATGGGTCACGGGACAGAAAATTGCCCTTGTGTCCAATCCCGATTATTTCGAGGGAAAACCTTACATTGACGGCTACATCATGAGAATCATTCCCGACATGGCTACCATGTTTCTGGAACTTCGGGCAAAGGGAGTCGATCGAATGGGTCTCACCCCTCTCCAGTATACGAGGCAGACGGAAAATAATCTCTTTCGCAAGAATTACAACAAATACCGCTACCTCTCCTTTGGATATTCCTATCTCGGTTACAACCTGGAAAATCCATTATTTAAGGACAGGCGCGTGCGGCAGGCAATTTCATATGCCATAAACAAAAAAGAGATAATCGAGGGTGTCTTGCTGGGACTGGGCAAGGAGGCCACCGGTCCATATAAACCGGGCACATGGCCCTACAACCCCGATGTAAAGAGGTATCCCTATGATCCGCAAAAGGCGAAAGATCTTTTAGCGGAAGCGGGGTGGACGGACAGCGACGGTGACGGGATCAGAGACCGGAATGGCGAGCCCTTCGTTTTTGAAATCATTACAAATCAGGGAAATGATCTCCGTTCCAAATGCGCGGAAATTACCCAGAAGAGACTCTCCGATATAGGCATTGAAGTCAAGATAAGGGTTATAGAATGGGCCGCCTTCATTAACGATTTCATCAACAAAAAGAAATTCGACGCCACAATACTGGGTTGGAGCATCACTCTCGATCCCGATCTCTACGATGTGTGGCACTCAAGCAAGACAAAACCGGGCGAACTGAATTTCATATCTTTCAGAAATGAAGAGGTTGACGAACTCCTTGAAAAGGGGAGGGGCACCTTTGATCAAGCGGAAAGAAAAAAGCACTACTACAGGATACAGGAAATCCTTGCAGAGGAACAGCCTTACACTTTCCTCTACGTTGCCGATGCGCTCCCCATAATCAACTCCCGGTTCCGGGGGATTACACCGGCGCCTCTCGGCATCGGTTACAATTACATCGAATGGTATGTTCCGAAGAGTGAGCAGAAATATGTCATGACGAGATAGCAGTAAAACGGGCTCTCGCGGCCGGCCTTGATACCTTCGTAAAAAGTCGAAAGTTGAGGTTCAATCTGCAAGATTGAACCAGCTGCAGAAAACCGTCTCCATTCCAGGGACATATTGGAAGATGGCGAATGCGAAATGACAGATATTCCAACTTCAGATTCAACCCCGCGGAGATAGCCGGCGCCGTCGGAGATTACGGGACACTGATTCCCATAATTCTCGGTGTGGCCATCGTTTCCAAGGTAAATATCGGATATATCCTCCTCTCCTTCAGTGTATGGTACATCATTACAGGCATCTATTATAAGCTGCCCGTTCCCGTCGAACCGATGAAGGCCGTGGCGGCCATAGTAATCGCGGAAGGTATGACACCGGCAGAAATTGCCGGGTCTGGCATAATGCTGGGTATCTTTTTTCTCGTACTGGGCATGTTCGGGGGAATGCGTTTTATCGAAAAGATGGTGCCTCAAAGCGTCATTCGAGGCATACAACTCGGCCTGGCCCTGATTCTTTTCAAGACATCCATCCGCTTCATGATCGACGATTACATGCTGGCCGCCATATCCATAGCCATCATCGTACTCTTTTTCATCGCGGGCAGATTTAAAAAAAATATTCCCGACATATCAGCCCTTGTCGTCCTTTCCTTTGGTGTCATTTCAGGTCTGATAAATTACGGATGTCCATCTATAGGATTACTGCCACTACCCGGCATAATTATCCCCGATATTAATGCGTTGTGGACAGGGTTATGGTCTCTGACGGTACCCCAGATTCCCCTTACGATAACCAATGCCATACTGGCCACGGCGCTATTGATGAATGACCTCTTAAAGAGAAATCTCGACACCGACAAATTATCGATAACCATCGGCCTGATGAATCTCACATCTGTCCCCTTCGGAGGATTCCCCATGTGTCATGGAGCGGGAGGGCTGGCCGCGCAATACAGGTTCGGGGCCAGAACGGGAGGTTCGAATATTATAAGCGGTCTTATCCTTCTGCCGGTAGCGCTCTTTTTCGCAGATCCCGCGTGGATTTCCATCTTTCCCGTGAGTGTCTTCGGGGCGCTCCTTCTCTTTATCTCATTTGAACTGGGGAAACACGGCATAAAGACAGACAACTACGTCGTCACCTGTACAACCGCGGTAGTGG
>JAUVXT010000058.1 GCA_030603465.1 Deltaproteobacteria bacterium | reverse complement strand
ACGAGATGATAGAAACAGGCGCGGGGTATCCCCTCCTTCTCTATAAGGTCGAAAATCTCCGGAACCTCGCCTTGATTCTTTCCCGTTATTGTAAAACGTATACCCACCTTGATGCCCTCATCGAGACAGTTTCTGATACCCCGCATGGCCTTGTCAAAGGCGCCTGCCACGCCCCTGAATTGGTCGTGAATCTTCCGCATCCCGTCAAGACTGACGCCCACGTAGGAGAGGCCGATCTTGCCGAAAATCCGCGCCTTTTCTCTTGTTATCATCGTGCCGTTCGTCGATATAACCGCTCGCATACCCTTGTCAATGGCATGCCGCAGGAGTTCGGGAAGATCTTCTCTCATAAGGGGTTCGCCGCCTGATACGAGGAGAACGGGTGAGCCGAAGGAGGCGAGATCGTCGATCAACTCTTTTCCCTGTTCTGTGGTCAATTCATCAGAATACTTCACATTCTGCGAACTGGAATAGCAGTGCACACATTTCAGGTTGCAGCGCCGGGTAGAGTTCCAGACGACAACGGGTTTTTTGTCCTTTGAAAACTGGAGGAGGTGTGAGGGGAGTTTCCCCGAATGGCCTCCATAGCGGATTACGTCGGAAGGCTCCACAGCTCCGCAGTATAATTTTGAAATTCCGATCACTTTGCATCCTCTTGAAGGTAGTTTATCATGGCATGTACCATTCCCTCCACTGTATATGACTTCGCCATGACGTGAACAGTAAGCCCCGCTCCTTCCGCCGCCTTTTTAGTCACCGGCCCTATACAGGCAATTATGGCATTTTCGGGGATATTGTTTTTGCCTACTATATCTATGAAATTATCCACTGTAGAGGGACTTGTAAAGGCAATTATATCGATCGTATCCGTTTCAGAGATCTCCCGGAAATCGTTCCCGGTCACCCCCGAGGCAACTGTATGATATGCGGTAATCACATCACAGCTGGCACCCATTGCCGTCATACTCTCGGGTATGATGTCCCGGGCGACCTCCGCCCGGGGTATGAGAATCTTCTTCTCTGCCCCTCCCGCTTTCTCGAAGGCAGAAACCACCGATTCGGATATATAGCTCTCGGGGATGAGGTCCACACGAATTCCATGGTTCCCCACCGCTCGGGCTGTGGCGGGTCCTATGGCGCATATACTGACTCCCTTGAGATCACGTGCGTCTTTCCCCAGATGGAAGAGGCGATCAAAGAACGAGCGAACACCATTTGCGCTGGTAAATATGATCCAGTCGTATCTTTCAATATCCCTTATTGCCCGATCAAGGTCGTCGAAATTCTCCGGCGGAACGATCTTTATAGTGGGAAAAGAGATAACCCTGGCACCCTCTTCATAGAGGAGATCGGCGAATTCGGCCGACTGTGCCTCCGGTCTGGTAATGACTATCGTCTTCCCGAAGAAGGGTTTTTTCTCGAACCAGTTCAGTTCTTCTCTCAATCCGACCACATCCCCCACGACAAAGATTGCCGGCGGTTTAAAGTCCCTTTCTTCGACCAGTTTAACGATTGTGCCCAGGGTCCCGGTAAGGGTCTCTTGACGGGGAGTGGCGCCCCATCGTATGAGGGCCACCTTTGTTTCGAGATCCCTCCCCTTCTCCACCAGGTTGGCAACGATTGTGGGGAGGTTTTTTACCCCCATAAGGAAAACGATTGTTCCGATAGACGCAATCTTTTCCCAGTCTATATCACTCTCCTTTTTGGTTGGATCTTCATGACCCGTCACAAAGGCGGCTGTGGATGTAATGTTCCGATGCGTCAGCGGTATTCCCGCATAGGCCGGCACCGCTATTGCAGACGTCACACCCGGTATTATTTCGAAGGGAACACCTTCGCGGTGAAGGATCTGCGCCTCTTCTCCCCCCCTCCCGAAGACGAAGGGATCTCCCCCCTTTATCCTGGCAACTGTATTTCCCGCCTTTGCCTCTTTTACGAGAATCTGATTAATCCTCGCCTGGCTCATGGTATGATCTCCACCCTTCTTGCCCACATAAATCAGCCTTGCGTCTTCTCCGGCGTAGCGAAGGATCTCCTGACCCATCAGATAGTCATAGACGATTACGTCGGATCGCCTGATGCACTGAACTGCCCGAACCGTTATAAGCCCGGGATCACCCGGCCCCGACCCGATAATATAGACTTTACCCGTTTTTCTCATCTTCATATTCCCTTATATACCTCGGCAAGTATGGAGCGACCGCCCCTGGAAAGGATATTTTCGGCCATGTGCTTGCCCAATTCCTCCCAGTCGTCACATGGCCCCTCCACCTCGTCGGGAATCATTTTCTTTCCGTCGGTGCTCCCTACGACACCCTTCAATACAAGAGATTCCCCCATCTTCCTGCCGAAGGCGGCAATGGGGACCTGACACCCTCCGCCGAGATGCTGCAGGAAGGCCCGTTCGCCCGAAACGGCTGTCTTCGTATCTTCATGATTGAGAAAGGCCAGCAGATCTATGACATCGTTATCGTCCGATCTTATTTCTATCCCGACTGCCCCCTGTCCTACCGCCGGCATCATCATTTCCACCGGTATGTACTGGCTTATCTGAGCGCTCCAGCCCATTCTTCTTATGCCGGCAGCCGCCAGGACTACTCCATCCAATCGTTCGGTAGATATCTTTTTTATCCTCGTATCCAGATTTCCACGAATCGCCACTATTTCGCAGTCGGGCAAGAGATTCAGAAGCTGCATGCCTCGTCTCAGTGAACCTGTCCCTATCCTCGCCCCTTGGGGGAGGGACTCCAGTTTTATGTTATCCCTGGATACGAGGACATCTCTGGGATCTTCGCGCTCGGTGATGATCCCAATATCGAGTCCATCTGGGAATTCCGTGGGGACATCCTTCATGCTGTGCATGGCGCAATGGATATCACCTCTGAGAAGCGCCTCCTCGATCTCCTTTACAAAGACACCCTTGCCGCCTATCTTTACCAGGGATATATTCTGCATCCGGTCTCCCTGTGTTTTGATCGGCACAATCTCTACGGAAAGGTCGGGATATTGATCTCTTATCCTATCGGCGATCATTCCCGTCTGCCTGAGAGCGAGGCCGCTTCCCCTGGTTCCTATCTTTAATATATCTATGCCCACAGCTAATCCTCTTCCTTCAACTTGAACAACTTTCCGACGACTGCCACATAGGGGTCTGCCCCGCCATTTTCACCCTCTTCTTTCAACCCGATAATCGGGTCGTGGAGTATCTTCTTTATAATGGAAGAGACGAGGATATCTATATTTTCCCTCTCTTCTTCACCGAGATCCTTCATCCATGAGTTAGACCTGGTCATCTCACCCTCTATTATATCATCGATCTTTTTTCTTAAGGCGACAATGGTGGGCACCACTTCGAGGCTGTTAAGCCACCTGGAATAATTTGTTACCTCTTCCCTGATGATAAGTTCCGCCTTTTCGGCCTGTTTCATTCGTTCCTTGATATTTTCGTCTACTACATCCTGGAGATTGTCTATATTATAGAGGTAGGCATTGTCAATTTTTCCCGCGTCAGGATCGATATCCCTGGGCACCGCAATATCGATAAAAAACATCAATCTGTTCTTGCGTCTCCTCAATGCCGTCGTAATCATATCGGCACTGATTATATAGCCGGGGGCTCCGGTGGAACTTATAACAATATCCACTTCCTGCAATTTTTCGCCGAGGAGATCAAAATCAGAGGCCGTACCATGGAATTCACGGGCCAGATGTACTGCGCGTTCATAGGTCCTGTTCACAAAGATGATCTTACTTACACCATTATGCATGAGATGCCTTGCCGCAAGCTCCGCCATCTCACCGGCGCCGATAAGGAGAATGGATTTTCCCTTAAGATCGCCGAATATCTTCTTGGCAAGTTGAACCGCTGTAAAGCTTATCGATACGGCATTGTTCGCGATTCCCGTCTCCGTTCTCACCCTCTTGGCAACTCTGAATGCATGGTGAAGCAACCTGTTAAAGATGACCCCCGAGGCCCTGTTTTCTACGCACAGTCGGTAGGCATCCTTAACCTGGCCGAGTATCTGCGGCTCTCCCATGACCATCGAATCTATGCTCGAGGCAACCCTGAAAAGATGTCTCACCGCATCGTCTCCGTGATAGGTGTAAAGACATTTTCCCATTTCCTCTCTGGTAAGATTGACGTGGGAAAAGAGAAAATTTTTCAACGTTTCAACGGCGGATTCACTGTCTTCTACGTTTGCCATCACCTCGACACGGTTGCATGTGACGAGGTATAATGTCTCTTTTACCGTTGGAGTATCCTTAAGCCTTCTGAAGGTCTCCTTTTCATCGCTGCAAACAATGTGAAGTCTCTCCCTTATCTCTACGGGAGCCGTTCTGTGGTTCATTCCTATAAGGATTATATTCATTTTCCTACATAAAATCGTGCAATGTTACGAAGAAGACATTAACGCCGATAAAGGTGAAAAGAAGAACGACAAAGGCGATGATTGACAGAAAGGCAGCCTTCCTGCCCTTCCATCCGATGGCAATTCGCTGATGCAACAGGAGGGCATAAATAAGCCATGCCGCCAATGTTGATATCTGCTTGGGATCCCACTGCCAGTGGCTTCCCCATACTACCCTGGCCCATGTGGACCCCGCAATAATACCTAAGGTGAGAAGGAAAAAGCCCCAGAGAATAGAGATGTGGTTTATTCTGTCCAGGTCTCTAAGGGATGGGAGTATCCTGCTGAAACTGTGAACATTCTTTTTGCGTATCAGACTGTCTTGAAGAAGATACATAAGGCCTGCAAGAAAGGCCAGGGCAAAAAGCGCCTCCCCTGTCAGAGACAACATAATATGAACCAGCGCCCAGGAACCCTTCAATGCCTCGGGCATCGAAACATCTCCCATCAGGGTTACCGATGCCCCGATTGCAAGGATAAAAGCCAGGGGAGAGACGAAAGCGCCGAGCACCCTCGTCTTTGTCATCACCTGAAAGGCCAGATAGACACCCGAAATCGACCAGGCCACGAAGGAGAGCGATTCATAGATATTCGCAACAGGGCCATATCCCGTCTCTGCCCATCTAAAAACAATGTAAATCGAATGCACGAAAAAGGCCGAAAAGAGTATCCACGTGGATACCTTGGCCACCAGAACTCTTCTTATCAGGAGTGAAGCAATATACCCGACTGTGCTCAAGAAATAAAGAAAGAGCGCAATCTTAAATAAAAGGATATTCATTGAATACTACCTATGTCTTCGCCTGTAAGATCCCTTACAGTCTCTCTTACCCTGTTCCAGTCGCCTTCCCTGATATACCGGAGTATATCGGTATCCAGTACAGATTCAAAGACAATCTTGTTTGCCTCCGAGGATGATCCCCTGGCTATAATTTTACCCCTCAGTCTGCCCATTATATCGAGAAGTATTTTGTATTCGTGGCCGTACTTGCCTTCCAGATTTTCCCTCAATCTCCTCGCCAGCGCCGGGCTCTTTCCCCCCGTCGATATGGATATCAAAAGGTCCCCTCTACGAACCTGAGAAGGTACTATAAATTGGCATCTTTCAGGATCATCTACTATATTTACCAGTATGTTTCGCTCTTTAGAATCCAAATAGATCTCTTCATTTATTTCATCCCGGTCGGTGGCTCCGATAACGAGAAAGGCGCCTTCTATGTAATCACTTCGGTAATCGTCGGGTATGTGATCGATCCTGCCCTCTCTCTTCATAGCTTCAAGTTCCCGGGTAATGGTCTTTCCCACAAGGACAACATTTGCGCCACACTCGAGAAGTCTCGCTACCTTTCTCTCGGCAACCTCCCCTCCACCTATAACAACACATTTCATCCCGGAAATATTGAGGTGTACTGGATAAAAATTCATCTATTTCACCATTGAAGCTCCCCGCAGCAAGTTGCGGAGAATCTCCGATTGTTAAGGAAAATTTTTTATTTTTTATTCGCTCGCCAACCCCGCCGCAAGCAACGGAGAATGCGCTCGCTGTTCAGTTCAATAAGATAAAAGGAGTAATTGATATCATGAAGTCCTCAAAAGTTCAAGCTACTTGAAATCTCAACTAAAAGAGGTTATACAACTTCCTATATATTTGTTGTTTCTTTCCATGGAAATTAACTATACAATAAACCTTCCCAAAGAGGAGGCACACCATGCCCGAAACAAAAGAAAAGTGGTTAGAGATTACCCTTTCCGCACCCTTTGAACTATGTGACGCGCTATCCAATTTCATGGAAGAACTGGGCACACAGGGAGTATTTCAGGAAGAACCGGAAGAAAACGGATTCAATGACACCGGCACAGCCGATGCCGTGGAGGAAATAAAGGCCTATCTTCCGCTGGACAGAGGAACGGATAAAAAAATAGCTTTACTCGATAACTATATAAGAGGTCTTTCCGATCTCTTTCCCGATCTCGAAACCCCATCTTTTACCCGGAAGAAAATTGCCGATCCTGACTGGGGTGAACGATGGAAGAAATACTTCAAGCCACTCAAGATAGGAAGAAATATCATCATAAAACCGACATGGGAAAGATACTCCCCGACGAGCAGAGACATTGTTATAGACATAGACCCCGGAATGGCCTTCGGAACGGGCCAGCACCCGTCCACGAGATTATGCATCATAGCGATTGAAGACATTGCATTGAAGAACCGGACTTTTGAAAAGTGGAATGTCCTCGATATCGGAACGGGCACAGGAATCCTCGCAATATGCGCCGCAAAGATGGGGGCCGGGCGTGTGGCTGCCGTGGATCTCGATCCTAAGGCGGTTGAAATTGCAGGCATAAATGTTTCGATAAATGGGGTGGAAGACAGTGTAGGCATCATAAATCGTGATGCCTCCATGTGTGAAGGTACATTTGAACTGATTATTGGCAACCTGACCGCCGCGACACTAATGAAACTCCAGCCCAGCATCATATCCATGATGAAACCGGACGGGTATCTTGTAGCTTCGGGAATCATTGATCGGGATGCGAAAAACGTAGAGAAACTCTTCCGGGCCGAAGGCGTAATGCTCCACGACATCAAGAGCGAAGAAGAATGGGTCTGTTACGTATTGAAGAAGGGAAAAGTAGAAAATTGACAACATCAAGGAGTTGTCGCGCCCGTAATCCGGGGAATGGGGCTTTAATGGGACCGAGAATCGAAGGATCGGTAAGGAGAGCTTTTTTAACGGGCGACACGGAAGAAGCGGGGGCGACTGAAGAATGACTTACAGTTATTACGGCGGTTTCTGGCGGAGGTGGATTGCCTTTGTAATAGACAAGATTATCCTGCAGATTACCTCAGTGATCATCTTCTATTCAGGCTCCAAAATAGCCGGGCTGGATTATCAACTTTCTGATCTGTCCACAGAATTCCTGTATAGTCTGTTATGGTCGTATAATGGCATGGCGATTGTGCTCAGCATGATCTACTTTACATATTTTCATGGCACGACGGGACAGACGCCGGGGAAAAAGATACTCGGCCTTAAGGTCATTCAAAGAAGAGGGGAACCCATGACGTGGGGACTGGCATTTCTTAGATGGGTGGGATATCTGATCTCCAAAATATTTCTCTACCTCGGCTTCATATGGATCGCCTTCAACAGGGAAAAACGGGGCTGGCACGACATGATCGCAGGAACGTGTGTAGTGAAAATACAGGAATCATGGCAGACTGCAGATCGAAGGCGGGAAGGAGGAACACCCTTCGGCCCCACCTTTGACAGCTCATCACCCCTGGCAACGTCGCACAGAGATCGATCGCAATGGTGCATGGAAGAAGAAAGAAAAGCTAATATGGAACATATGTCAAAAATACTTGACAAACGAAAAGAGATTGGTTAAACATGCTTTCGCTGTAAACAATGAGTGGGTCGGTAGCTCAGTCGGTAGAGCACGGGACTGAAAATCCCGGTGTCGGCAGTTCGATTCTGCCCTGACCCACCATTTTTATTTAAGGATGTTAACCGTTTGTGGTAAACATCCTTTTTTTGTATGGAGGTTAAAAAGGCCAGGAGATATTAATTTCTGGAAAAGTGTTTCTTTCCTGATAGGTTTAGACCAGGAATGACTCACATTGTTGTCTGAAGGCTTCCATGATACTCGCATGATTATCAATAGACGTGATAATGCTGATTTTCACGATTTACCAAACGCGCCCTACCCGCCTAAATATGTGCATGCCTTCGGCGCCGGGCGAATCAGTATCTGTCCGTAGGTCTTGTCGTCGAACGCGCCTTCTTTTTCTATTGCGTCTGTTATCGTTTCTACCTGCTCTTCTGATATAATCATGTAGCAGCCCTCGCGAGCGCGGGACATTTTGTTGTAATCGGAGTCCTCGGGGCAGCGGTGTTTCAGCTTGCTTATGGTCGCGCCGGCCGCGCCGGCCGCCATTGCAATTTTTACCAGGTCTTCGCCGCGGCCCTCGTTGCAGATGAACGTGTAGTCTATGAGGTCGCTGAGGAATTCGCGCTTCTTCTGCGTGTCATGCGCGTCACCGCCAGTCCTGCGCCGCCAGGTGGTGTTGCCCCTTATCTCGTCCACAGCCGCGATCATCTGCTCCATGCTTGCCGCGTGCTTCGGCATACCACGCGTGATCTTCATGTTGACTATCCCTTTTCCTATCGGGTAAACGTAGATGAATCCTTTTCCGGGCTGATCCAGCTTGCCGGCGTCGATCATCATGTTCATCACCGTATCCGCATCATGCGAGCTTGCGATGACTGTTATGACTTCCTTCTCGGCCGGGATAGCGATTCGAAGCAGGCCGAGCTTATCCCGCAGACCGGTGCCGTGGCCGAAAGTGATAACCGGCACGCATGTCCCTGTGTCGAGAGCGACCCTTGCTATATCGTTGCCCTCGCCGCGCTGTACGATGCAGCTTATTCCCATCAGCTCGGAATTCATCAGGGGATCTTCCTTCACTTCCCTGCCTGAGGATTTCACAGTATTCTGACTGCATCTCCCGTGCTCCTTGAAAAGGTTCACGTCTTCGCTGAACACGGTGCCCCTGCCTGGCAGTGTCAGCTCTCCTTTCATTATTATCAAATCCAGAACTTCATCCTCGTGCTCGGAGTCGATGATGAAAGTCAGTATGTCCGCCGGATCCTCCACTATAGTCGTCGTCGACGCCAGCCCGAAGATCCCCTTCCTATCCTGCAGCATAATGGTTCGGGCCGCGGCTATGTGGAGATTGATTATCCCGATCTGGTTGAGGGCTTCCATGATTCCCGGGGCTATCCCGCCAGGCAGAATTCCCGTTATCTGGCAAACTTTTTTTCCGCCTTCAATCATGAGGCACCCCCTTCCCTGGAAGCGCCTGCAGTTTCGGCGAGCGCCGCCTTCCGCTTCCTCGTCACCATAAGCCCTACCGTCAGCACGGACAGTATCGGACACACCGACGCCATGGACAGTATGCCGAATCCTTCAATGACGCCTACCTGCCCACCTATTCCAAGCCCCATGGCGAGCACCAGTGGCACAGTAACCGGACCGGTGGTAACGCCCGCGCTATCCCAGCCGATGTTCACGAATTCCTCGGTGGACAACTTCGATATTACCAGCAGTGCAATGTAAGGAGGCCCCAGCATGAATATCAGCGGAATACCCCATATTATTTTAGCCACCCCAAACGTAATCCCCGCGCCAACGCCCAGCGCCACCGCCTTCATCAACAGCGACTTCTTGAACGTGCCGACGGTGATTTCTTCTACCGCCAGACCCAGGGCATTGAGCGCAGGCTCCGCCATAGTTGCGCCGTAGCCCATGATGAACGCGAATATGAGCACAACAATGATCCCCAACAGGCCGCCTGCGGAGCCGTACAACGGTCCCTTTGTGGGCAGATATGTGTACTTTTTAGTCGCCTCGTCGAAATTCTCGTCGTGGTACGGAAGCACTTCGTACGATGTACCTTCTTTTATGTTGAAGAACTGTTTCTTTTCTCCTTCAGGCGTGATCGCCGTTTGCACCACATCCCGGTCGAAGTTGATTATCGTCTTCTGCTGGTCGGTCAGTTCGATCGCCTTGAACGTAGACGGCAGCTTGCCGCCTACCTGTGAGCCCAGTTTTGCCAACCCGAGTTCTATGCCGATGCTGAACAGCCCCATGCCGACCACTGCGAAAAGGACGCCTATAAATATCTCGTCCGCACGCGGCAGTTTCTCCCTTAAAACTACAACCAGAACTATCAGTAAAAACAGGGTAAGCGGTATTATCGCCTGGAGCGCCGCTTTACCGTTCCTCTTCAGCAGGTCTGTAACTTTCAGAGTCTGCACGTTCATTGAATACTTATTCACAGCTTTCGTTATGGCTTCATTGCTTCCGAATACCGCCATCATCTGCTCTTCGGTTCCCGATGTGGCAACCCATTTTTCAAGAGCGCCATCTTCAGAACCGAATACTGCCTGCTTCTTCTTTTTATCGGCTTTTAGACCTTCGATATATCCGAGCATGGCGGCCTTATCGCCTTTAAACAGGGCCCGCTGGCTGTGTTCGCTTCCATTCTTGAATGCATAACCGAACATTTCTTCTTCGCTTACGAACAACCCCTGTGATTTCTGGCGATTCTCCGTGCTGAAAAATTTCGCTTCATCCATCGGCTTCGGTACTTCGCCTAACAAAACAACGCCCAGAGACATAACCGCGATTATCGGAAACAGTGACGCCAGTGTCACAATACCGAATCCGGAACTTCCCGAGCCACCGCTGCCGACTATGCGGCAGATGCCGATACCCAGTGCCAGCACCAGCGGAACGGTAACCGGCCCTGTGGTCACCGCGCCGCAATCCCAGGCCAGTCCGGTCAGATGGCGCATGTTCGGGTCCAGATATGCCCATACTGTGAACGCTACCAGCCCGCCGATAAGGATGTAGATGAACGGCTTGAGAGACCAGCCATACATAAACCGCAAGATGCCGAACATGACCGCGATGCCGACCCCCGCGCCGACTGCGAGAACGAGGATTCCGGATGACTTGTTCAGCATCAGGAACAAGAGCGGCGCTTCCCAGGGTTTTACCGAAGCCCCGGCCGATTTCAGGACCCCGATAGCCGGTTCCGCAAACGTGGCGCCCACCCCCAGGATAAACGCGAATCCCAGTATCACGGGCAGTTTCGATTTCTGTGGCAGTTTCAGTCCGATGACTTCGCCCAACGGCATGAGTCCCAGCATAAGGCCTTCCATGAAGAACATCAGGCCCCCGATTACGAGCCCGAGTCCGATTGCGATGACAGTCGCTTCCGCTATCGGCATTTGGAGCACTATGGTCTGGAAGAAAATAAGATACAGTATTATCAGAGCCACTGACTTGATCTGCGCTATCAGGCGGCTCTTCACATACGGGTAAAGCAAGCCCATAGCCTGTCTGAACGATACTTTTACTTTTCCGGTGGCCTGTTGTTCAGCCATACTCGCCTCCCGAGTTTATTTACACACAAAAATACTTTATTTAAACAAATCCAGTACTTTAAAAGAAATTTAACTGCCCTATTATAACAATTCCACTATTTCTGTTAAAAGATATATCATTTAATTTTTGTAACTATTCAGCACAATGTTCTTTCACATCCATAAAGGCTGGATGCTTTCCCTGAAACAACAAGCGCAAGGCTTCGGACGCAGTGATGCCTTGTTTCCTGCACGTCGACAGATAGCTTCGGATTCGGCAGAATATT
>JAUVXT010000269.1 GCA_030603465.1 Deltaproteobacteria bacterium | reverse complement strand
CGACACCCCACCGCTCGTAGATAAACCTTCCCATATCTGAAAGGAGGGATTCCCCGCCCCCCTCCATCTCTTTCATGACCACATCGTCGGTCCCCGGGATGGGGAGCAGCCGTCGCCTGAATTCCTTGGGGAGGCCCTTTATCAGAGCGGTGATCTTTTCTTTCAGAAGTCCGGGAATCTTTAAATCGGCCAGTTCCAGAGGCACGGCCGCGATCAGACCCGCGGGCACCTTTACGGTGACGCCGTCGTCTTTTCCCCCGGGATCAAAACGATAGGCGCATGGGAGGCATTTGTTCCCCAGCATTATCTCGTCGGGATAGAGGGAAAGTTCTTCCGCGGGATAATATTGCAGTATATCCTTCTCCGTCATCCTCAGAAAATTATCTTTCCCTTTTCCTTTTATCAGTTTGTTGAGGGTCCTGATATCATAGACGGTATCCAGCCTCTCTTCATAAAACGCGGCCCGGGCGCTCTCATCGACAAGGATGTTCCTCCGCCGCACTTTGTCCTCCATGGCGGCGATCTCTTCTGTGAGGTTCCGGTTATGGATCAGAAAGGGGAGCGGTTGTTTGATATCCCCATCGACGAGGGCGCTCCTGATAAATATTTTCGTGGCCTCGCCCGGATCGATGGGCCCGTAGGAGACACGCCTCCCCGACAGGATTGTCAGGCCATAGAGAGTAACCTTTTCATAGGCCACCACCTCGCCCCGATTCTTTTCCCAGTGGGGTTCCGAATAGGTGTAACGGCAGAGTTCGCCCCCCACCTCTTCCAACCATTCATTGTTGATGGTGGCCGCCGTTCTGGCAAAGAGTCTCGATGTCTCCACGGTCTCCGCAGCTACGATCCACTCTCCCCCCTTGTTGAAAATTCCCGATCCGGGGAAGAGCATGAATTCCCTCCCCTTCGTCCCGTTGTAGATGTTTTTCTCCTTTTTCAGGCCGATGTTCGACAGATAGCCACTCAGGATCGCCTTGTGTATGCCGGCATAGAGCGCCTCGCCTTGAAGCGGGGGAAGTCTCTTTTTCCTTTTTCTTCCCCTCCTCTCTTCTCTGATTATCGTCCTGATCTGCTCATGGACATCCCTCCATTCCCTCATCCTCCGGTATGAAAGAAAGTTCTCACGGCAAAACCGCCGCATCCCGCCCTGCGATTTTACGACATCCCAGACTTCGTGGTAGCGATTCCATATGTTGAGAAGGGTAATAAAATCGGAATCGGGATTTATGAAGGGTTTATGCATCCTGTCAGCCGCCTCCTCTTTTTCGAGGGGTCTCTCGCGGGGGTCCTGAATGGACAAAGCGGCGGCAATAATAAATATCTCATCGGCACACCCCTCCTTCTCCGCCTCCATGATCATTCTGGATATGCGGGGATCGATGGGGAGGCGCGCCATCACCTCGCCCTTCCCGGTGAGGACGAATTCCTTTTTACCCTTATGCTCCCTCTCTCTGATCGCTTCCAGTTCTTCCAGGACAGAAAAGCCGTCCCGGATGACCTGGGAACCGGGGGGATCGATGAATGGAAAGGAGGAAATCGCGTTCATCCTGAGTGAAATCATCCGCAGGATTACTTCCGCCAGATTGGAGCGGAGGATTTCGGGGGACGTAAAGCGGGGACGACTCTCATAATCCTCCTCGGAATAGAGACGCACGCAGACGCCCTCCTGCACCCTTCCGCAGCGCCCCTTTCTCTGGTCGGCGCTGCTCTTTGCGATGGCCTTTACGGGGAGTCTTTTTGTCCTCGTTCTCGGGTTGTATTCGGAGATACGCGCCAGTCCCGTATCGGCGACATAGCGAATACCGGGCACGGTGATCGATGTCTCCGCCACGTTTGTGGCGACAATGATCTTCTGCTCTTTTGTGTGCCGGAATACGCGCCGCTGATCGGCCGACGAGAGACGCGCGAAGAGGGGGAGAATTCGTGTGTTTTTGTACTTTTTCGCGGCGAGGAGGTCGCAGGTTTCCCGGATATCCTGTTCGGTGGGCATAAAGACGAGGATATGCCCGTCACCCTTTTCTCTCTTTAATTCTCCTATGGCATCGACGGCCGCGTCAACATAGGTAAGTTCTCCCCGATCTTCCAGTTCTTTATCCAGGGGAAGGTACCTGACTTCAACGGGATACATGCGTCCCGATACCTCTATAATAGGCGCGTCGTCGAAGGCCCTGGAAAACTTTTCCGGGTCTATCGTGGCCGAGGTGATGATCAGTTTGAGGTCTTTTCTTTTTCTGAGAAGTCCCTTGAGTATGCCCAGTATAAAATCTATGTTTATGCTCCGCTCATGGGCTTCATCCACAATGAGCGTGTCGTATTCATTCAGATAGGGATCGGACTGGGTCTCCATAAGGAGAATGCCGTCGGTCATAAACTTTATGTAATTGTTGCGGCTCGTCCTGTCATCGAAGCGAATCTTGTATCCCACCGACTGCCCCGCTTTTTCACCCAGTTCTTCGGCCACCCGCTCCGTCACGGTAACGGCGGCGATCCTCCGGGGCTGGGTGCAGCCGATCATGCCACGAATTCCTCTCCCCGCTTCGATACACATCTTCGGAATCTGGGTGGTCTTGCCGGAACCGGTCTCGCCGACGATGATGATCACACGGTGATTCCGGATGGCCTCTACGATTTCATCCTTCTTTGACGCGATGGGCAGATTCTCCGGGTAAGTAATACGAGGGCTGGCAGCCTTACGCCTCGCGCCCTTTTCACAGGATCGTGCCACCCGTCTTTCGAGACCGTGAAGTCTCTTCACAATCCGCTCGGTATCTGCGCCCCTCTCTTCCGCCCTCTTTACGCGGCCGAGCTCCCGCACTACGGCATACCTGTCCACGCACAGTATATCGTTCAACTGAGAATTAATTTTTTCCCTCACTTCCCCTGCTTTTGTCAATTGCCTGTCTCCGATATTTAAGCTTTCCGCAACAAGTTGCGGAGAATCTCCGACTTTCTAGTAACTTACACGTAAAAAGGCAACGAAGCGGTTTTTACATCTGTCATTTCGAAGAGTGAAGCGACGAGAAATCTAAGATTTCTCACATTCGTTCGAAATGACAAATTAATGCAAGCTGTTTTGTAACTATTCAGCACAATGTTCTTTCACATCCATAAAGGCTGGATGCTTTCCCTGAAACAACAAGCGCAAGGCTTCGGACGCAGTGATGCCTTGTTTCCTGCACGTCGACAGATAGCTTCGGATTCGGCAGAATATT
>JAUVXT010000093.1 GCA_030603465.1 Deltaproteobacteria bacterium | reverse complement strand
CATATTGTTTGCCGTTCTTGTTGTCCGGGGTTTTATGATTTCCTTCAATTCTTCCGATCTCTTTGGAACACTCTTATCCGCGGGATTGACGATTATCCTGGTATTGGAGGCCTTTATAAATATGGCGGCCGTAATGGGGTTGATCCCGACAAAGGGGCTGGTGCTCCCATTTTTGAGCTATGGCGGGACGTCACTCTTGATGAGCATGATAGCAATCGGGATAATTTTGAATATTTCTTCTTACCGTAACTAGGATAATGAAGGCATCGTGACTTGAATGTCGATGGAAACGTTACAGGAAAATGAAAGGGGTGTCAGGTTAATCATAGCAGGCGGAGGAACGGGCGGTCATCTATTTCCTGCTGTGGCAATTGCCGAGGAATTCCTGAAAAGAGACAGCAGAAACAGCGTTCTTTTCATAGGGACAGAGAGGGGATTGGAAAGCAAGGTTCTTAGAGATTACGGCTATCCGCTTCGTACGATTCAGGTGGAAGGAATTAAGGGGAAGGGGATCTTAAGATCCATCCGGGGTCTGTCCCGTATTCCGGGGAGCATGGTGCAGTCCCGGTCGATCATACGTGAATTCTCTCCCCACATTGTTTTAGGAGTGGGAGGATATGCGTCGGGTCCTGCAGTCATGACGGCCCATTTTATGGGTATCAAGACGGCTATTGCAGAGCAGAATGCCCTGCCGGGCTTTACCAACAAGATCCTTGGAAGGTTTGTAAAGAGGGTTTTCTTGACATTTCCGGATAGAGAGAAATCCTTTCCGGAGAAGAAGGTTGTCATTACGGGGAATCCCGTGAGAGCCGAAATATATGAAGATACCGAAGTAATCAGAGAGGATGAAGAGATGTTTACGCTTTTAGTGTTTGGGGGAAGCCAGGGTGCTTCCGGTATTAACCGGGTGGTTACTGAATCCATGACATGTCTGGGGGATGTGAAAGATAAACTGATGGTTATGCACCAGACGGGCGAGAAAGATTTAGATGAGGTGTCGAAGGCCTACCGCGACAGTGGAATGGATGCGGCGGTTTCGCCCTTTATCGCAGACATGGCATCGGCCTACCGGTGGGCCAATCTTGTGATATGCAGGGCCGGAGCAACGTCCATCGCGGAAATAACGGCGATGGGGAAGGCTTCGATCCTCATACCGTATCCCTATGCCATCGGTAATCATCAGGTCTTGAATGCCCGGGTGCTTCACGATGCCGGCGCTGCCCATATGATACTGGAAGATGATCTCACGGGGGAGAGCCTTGCCGGCCTTGTGAAATCGCTCCACTCAAATCGGAAAATGATCAGAAAGATGGAGAGAAAATCGAGAAAACTGGGAAATAAAAAAGCGGCGGCGGACATTGTCGACAGGTGTCTCGCATTGCAGAAAGCATGATGAACGATAACGTAAAAAGAGATTTAATGAGAAGAAAGATACGGCATATCCATTTTGTGGGGATCGGGGGCATCGGTATGAGCGGTATTGCCGAGGTGCTCTTGAATCTCGGTTACACGGTGAGCGGATCGGATGTCAGCAAGACAGACATTACCGAAAGACTGATCTCTCTCGGTGCGACCGTTCTTTATGAACACAGATCATCAAATCCGGGTGATGCTGGTGTCGTTGTGACATCGACGGCGGTGAAGGATGATAATCCTGAGGTGGTGGAGGCGCACGGTAGAAATATTCCTGTCATTCCCCGGGCGGAAATGTTGGCGGAGCTTCTGAAGATGAAGTTTTCCATAGCCGTATCGGGTTGCCACGGGAAGACTACGACGACTTCCATAATATCGACGGTGCTGGCCCACGGCGGCCTCGATCCTACCATGGTGATAGGTGGAAGACTGGACAGTATAGGGAGCAACGCCAGACTCGGGGACGGAGAGGTCATCGTCGCCGAGGCGGACGAAAGTGACGGTTCCTTTCTAAAGCTTTCCCCATCCATTTCGGTGATCACTAATATCGACAGGGAGCACCTCGATTATTATCTGGATATAGGGGAGATCAAGGATGCCTTCCTCCAATTTGCCAATTCCGTACCCTTTTACGGCACCACTATACTGTGCAACGATTGCGTAAATATAAAGGACATACTCCCCAGGATTAAGAGGAGGATCATAACTTACGGTATTTCAGAGCAGTCCGACTACAAGGCCACCGATATATCCTTTGAAGGGATGCAGTCCAGGTATCTGCTTCATTACAAAAGAGATCTTCTCGGCGACATATCCATTCGTGCCCCCGGTCTCTTTAATGTCTACAATTCGATGGCCGCCGTTGCCGTGGCACGGGAACTGGACATGGAATTCCCCGCCATTCAGGAGGGTCTTAAGTCATATGCCGGTGTGCATCGCAGGATGGAGGTCAAGGGAACAGTTTCTGAAATTACGGTGGTAGATGATTATGGTCATCATCCGACAGAGATCATGGCAACGCTTGCCGCGGCGCGTCAGGTATGGAAAGGGAGGCTCATAGTTATCTTTCAACCTCACCGCTATACACGGACAAAGGCCCTCTTCGATGAGTTTCTAGGCGCCTTTACAGATGCCGATATTCTGATTATGACGGATATATATGCCGCCAGTGAAAAGGAGATAAAGGGTGTAAATTCGATAGGCCTCTGCAAGAAAATCAAAGATGGCGGACACGAGGACACCAGTTATCTGTCAAGTTTTGACGAAATTGTAAATCACCTGAAGGCAATAGCAAAGCCCGGCGATACGATTATCACACTCGGTGCGGGTGATGTATGGAAAGCGGGCGAGAAATTGCTCAACAGCCTCTGAGTGAGCGGTAATGGAAATGTTGAGAGATAGAGAAGCAAGAGAAACAATCAAAAAGATAGTATCCGGCAGGATATTATTTGATGAACTCATGTCCTGTCACGCGTCGATGGGGGTGGGAGGAAAGGTTGATCTTCTGGTATTTCCGGAAAACGTCGAAGAACTTACGGGTCTGGTATCTCATTTTGCGAAAAACAGCATCCCTTTTCTTCCGGTTGGAAACTGTACCAATCTTATTGTGCGGGATGGCGGCTTTCGGGGAGCCCTGATTTCTTTAAAGGGGCTTCAAAAGGTGGAAGTAAAGGGTGGAGGAAAAGAGACGGTTCTCATTTATGCGGAGGCCGGGGTTTCGCTTTCTCAGATCGTCGATCTTTCCATCAGGGAATCCCTGTCGGGAGTGGAGTTTTGCGCGGGGATTCCGGGGAGCGTGGGTGGCGGTGTAAAGATGAATGCCGGTGCCTACGGGAGAGAGTTGAAAGACGTTATAAAATCGGTAAGCCTTTTCAATGGAGAAGGAGAGGTAAAGGAGATTCCCGGCGAAGCACTTCCCTTTGAATACAGAAATCTCGGAATACCGGAGGGGACGACCATAACGGGCACGACACTCTATCTATCCAGGGGGAGAAAAGAGGAGATTCAAAAGAGGGTTTCAGAGATATTGGAGGTGAGAAAGGGAAAACATCCTCTCGATCATCGAAATGCGGGATCTGTTTTCAAAAATCTTCCGGGATATTCAGCGGGACAGATAATAGATGAGTTGGGAATCAAGGGAACTCGAGTGGGGGATGCACAGGTATCGGAGAAGCATGGAAATTTTATTGTAAATCTGGGGAATGCAAAGGCGAGCGATGTGATTTCTCTCATAGAGATAGTTCGGCAGAGAGTCATGGGAGAAAGGGGCATCGCTCTCGATACCGAGGTAAAGATAGTGGGAGAAGACGAGGACGCATGAAAATGTCTCTGAAAACAAAGATTGCAACGAAAAAGAACAGGTTGAAGAGACGGTCGGGCAGGATGTTCCGTGAGGCCCTCAAGGTCTCTGTTGTGATCGGCATTGCGACTACTATCGCCTTTTGTATGGTTTATGCCTACAATTTTGCCATAATTGATCCCTATTTTCAGTTGAACAGTACAACTGTCAGGGGATGCGAGAAGGTCAGCGAAGAGGCTATTTTAGAGATTGCCGGCATCGTTCCGTCCATGAACATCCTGAGCATGAATCTCGACAGGATGAAAAAAAGAATTAGGGCAAACCCCTGGGTGGAAGATGTTTTCACAGGGAGGGAGCTTCCAAACAGACTCGTTGTAGAGATTATTGAGAGGAATGCGGCCGCCATCATCAAGAAGAATGAAAAATTATATATCGTCGATTGGAATGGAGAGGTATTTAAAGGGTTTCAAAAGGGTGATGCCGTTGATCTTCCCCTTCTTACCGGATTTTACGAGGGGAACAGATTGAAAGAGAAACTGCTGAAAAAGGGATTGAAACTTTTGCATTATCTTTCACGGAACAGAGTATTCCCCGGGACAGGGAATGTATCCGAGATTATGGGAAATGATATTTACGGTTTTACTCTTATTACAGATGAACGATTGTTACTTGAACTGGGCTTTGGCAATTACAACGAGAAATTGAGAAGGCTAAACCAGGTTATGGTGGAACTGGTCAAAAAAGACATGGGCAATGTTTTTTTACGGATCGATCTTACCGATGTAGATAGAGTCGTCGTTTGCCCTGTTGATGTTTTCGATAGGGGAACCCGAACGAACATATAGACGGAAGGATGGATGAGAGATGGCGAAAAGGGAAAATATTATAATTGGGTTGGATATTGGGACAACCAAAACCTGCGCAATTGTAGGTGAGATGACAGCCTCCGGTATAGATATAATCGGAATAGGCACTCATCCGTCAAAGGGCCTGAGAAAGGGAGTGGTTGTCAATATCGATAATACCGTAGAGTCGATAAAAAGCGCCATTGAAGAGGCGGAACTGATGTCGGGGCACGAGATAAAGAGCGTCTTTACAGGAATAGCGGGGGGACACATCAAGAGCATGAACAGTCACGGTATCGTGGCTGTAAAGGGGGGTGAGGTTGAGGAAACCGATGTCAAAAGGGCAACAGACGCCGCGAAGGCAATTGCCATGCCCCTGGACAGAAGGCTAATCCACGTTTTACCGAAATATTATATTGTAGACGATCAAGATGGAGTGAAGGATCCCCTGGGAATGTCGGGTGTGCGCCTCGAAGCCAAGATTCATATAGTTACCGGCGCGGTTACATCGGTTCAGAATATCGTTAAATCTGTTAACCGGGTGGGACTTGACGTAAACGATATAGTCCTTGAGCAGCTGGCATCCAGTGAAGCTGTTATGAATCAGGATGAGATGGAACTTGGTGTGGCCCTGGTCGATATGGGTGGCGGGACCACCGATATTGCCGTATTTGCCGACGGAAGCATTAAACACACCGCCGTTCTCCCCATTGGAGGCAATTATGTAACAAACGATATATCCGTTGGTTTGAGGACACCGGACGTTGTGGCGGAAAAGATAAAGATACAATACGGATGCGCATATTCCCCTTTGATATCGCAGGATGAGACAATAGAGGTGTCGAGCGTGGGAGGAAGGAATCCGAGGAAGGTTTCGCGGCAGGTATTGGGCGATATTATTGAACCCAGAGTGGCGGAAATTCTCAGCCTTGCCCACAGGGAGATAATCAAATCGGGCTATGAAGATCTCCTGGCAGCGGGGGTTGTCCTGACGGGAGGGACATCAAATATTGAAGGGATAACAGAATTGGGTGAACAGGTGTTCAATATGCCTGTGAGGAGAGGGTATCCGGTTGGTGTGGGAGGTATTGTGGACATTATAAACAATCCTATTTATGCCACCGGTGTGGGACTGGTGATTTACGGGAGTAAGAACCAGTCCGGAGTTTTATTCAAGAAAAAGGAGAAGAACATATTGAGCAAGATAACGAAGAGTATGAAAAAGTGGTTCGACGATTTTTTTTAGAAGGGAGGATATGTATCCATGTTTGAATTAGTAGAAGGCGGTAAAGATAACCATGCCAAAATAAAGGTTATAGGTGTAGGCGGCGGCGGCGGGAATGCCGTTAACATGATGATAACTTGTGATCTAAAAGGTGTAGATTTCATAACGGCAAATACCGATGCCCAGGCCCTGTCGGTGTCACAGTCGCCGGTCAAGATACAATTGGGATTTGAGATCACAAAAGGTCTTGGCGCGGGATCGGAGCCCGAGACAGGGAGAAGGGCGGCAATAGAATCGAAGACCGTGGTAAGGGATGCCCTCGATGGTGCCGATATGGTTTTTATTACGGCAGGACTGGGTGGGGGTACCGGAACAGGAGGCGCGCCAATAGCGGCGGAAATCGCCAAAGAACTGGGAGCGCTCACAGTTGCCGTAGTGACAAAACCCTTTCAATTTGAGGGAAAGCAGAGGGAAAGGCAGGCCGAAGAAGGCCTTGAAGAACTGAGAAAGATCGTCGATACGCTTATCGTGATCCCGAACCAGAGACTCCTCAGCCTCAGCGGCAGGAATATGTCTCTTCTCGATGCCTTTAAGAGGGCCGATGATATTCTCTATCATGCAGTCAAGGGAATTTCCGACCTGATCATGGTTCCCGGCCTTATCAATCTGGATTTTGCCGATGTTAAGAATATAATGTCGGAGATGGGGCTGGCGCTTATGGGGACGGGTATTGCAAGCGGAGAAAACAGAGCTGTCGAGGCGGCGCAGAAGGCAATTTCTTCTCCTCTTCTGGAGGATAATTCGATTCAGGGTGCCCGGGGTGTGCTCATCAATGTCACAGGCGGATCGGAGATGACTCTCTTTGAGGTAAATGAGGCATCATCTATGGTGCAGACGGAGGCTCACGAAGACGCAAATATAATCTTCGGGACCGTCATAGATGACAACATGGGTGAAGAATTGAGGGTTACCGTAATTGCCACGGGATTCGACGTAAGGGGGAGGAAGAAAGACCTTTCCATTCCCGCTGTGCAATCATACGGGACTCGTAACAAGAGAGAGGATCTTGCCGTTCCCACATTTATGAGGGATAAGGAAAAGAAGAGTCCCGAGAATCCGGTTGTTATCAGGATGGGGCTGATAAACGATGATGAAAACATAGACTTTGAAGTACCGACGTTTCTCAGGAAGCAGGCCGATTAGGGGCCGGCGTTGTGTAATCCTTTGATAATCTTTTTCCCCGGTCCTCAAGGGTAAGGTGCGGCTGTGTAATGAGAAGAAAAGATAAAGAGATAACATATCCTCCCCATATAGGAGACATTATTGCGAGTTCTTCTGTATGCAGGCTGGCCATGTCGGACGATGGACAGCCATATGTCATTCCTCTTTGTTATGGCTATAAAGATAACACCTTCTATCTTCATTCCGCCCGTGAAGGTAGAAAACTGGATATACTGAGGGAAAACGATAGAGTCTGTATAGAACTGGATACCGATTGTGAGATACAAAGGGGTGATGATGCATGCGACTGGAGCATGAAATGCCGGTGCGTTATCGGATTCGGCAGGGCATCATTCATCGATGATGGTGACGCGAAAAGGAAGGCCCTTGATATCATCATGGATCATTATTCGGAAGGTTCTCACAATTATACTGAAAAAAAATTAAAAAACACCGTCATAATAAAGATTGATATAGAAGAAATGACGGGAAAACAATCGGGATATTGACCTGTTCCTTCATTCTTCTAATAGAAAAACTTTTCCTTCTTGACAGGTCCCTGACTGGTGCAGAGATGTTTTCAGCTATCATTTAACCAATTTTTTTATAAAACAAAGGCGCCGTTATGAATCGTAGCCTCAACATAATTCGCCTTTTGATTATTCTTTCTGTAATTTTTTTAACCGCATATGCAATGGGCGCACAATCGCGCGGCATCCATATCGTTTCAAAACAGGGGAAAGACCTCTACCTCTACAAGGACTACACTTCCCCATCATTCCCCAGCATGTCGATGGAAACAATGACACCGCCCAGGTTGCTCCCGGCTCAGAACGGGATCTCCGGCAGTGGCACCAGGAAGACGACGTCGAAGAGCACGTAGAAGCCGGTGACGATGGCCACGCAGATCAGTGCGTAGGTGACGGCGTGTTTCCAGGTCCAAGGTTTGAACTTGGCGATGGCCATCAGGGCCGCGAACACGCCGAATCCGGCCGGCAGGAAGCCGACATAGGGCATGACGAAGGCGCTGGCCAGCATCAGCACCACCAGCCCGACGCGCCGGACGGTCGATCCCGGCTTGGCGGTCGCGTCCTCGTCCGGATGCGGTTTGAGCAGATTCCACACGATGAAGCTGATGCACAGGACGATCATGACAACGCAGATCGCCATCGGGAAGACGTATGAATCGGCATCCATCAGCGTTCGTGCGTCGTTCAGGAAGATGCCGCCGATCAGGATGAAGGTGCCGGCCAGGATAATGCCCGGAGTGTCGAACTCACGTTTTTTTGTCGTCATTATACAATTCCTTATTCAGTTTCCAGCGCCGGGCAATGAACGGATAGAACAGCGAGATGCAGATGAAGGTGATGATGCCGACGGAAATGGGCCGGGCGAAGAACTCGGCGAAGACGCTCCCCCTGGCGCCGCCGATGGTCCAGCCCTGGACGAACCCCTGTTCGGCGATACGGCTGAGGATCAGGCCGAGGACGATCGGCGATGGCTTGAACCCGCCACGGTCGAGGACCCAGCCGATGGCGCCCAGCATGATCATGATGACCACGTCGGACATGTTGTTGCGGATGGCGTAGGTGCCGATGATCGTCATGAAGGCAACGGTCGGCACCAGGACGGCCTTAGGCACGGTGATGATGAAGCGATAGGCGTAGCGGCCGACCAGCAGCCCGGTCGGCAGCATCAGCAGGGTGGCGAGGAACAGGCCGGCGATGAAGACGTAGATGATCGAGCTTTCGCCGCCGATGAACAGGTTGGGGCCGGTTCGCACGCCCTGCACGAGAAGGGCGCCGAGGATGACGGCGTCGGGTGGTGTGCCCGGGATGCCCAGCACCAGGGTCGGGATGAGGCCGCCGCCGACGGTGGCGTTGTTTGCCGATTCGCTGGCCTGGACCCCTTCGGGTTCGCCTTTGCCGAAATTCTCGATATGCTTCGAGGTCCGTCGTGCTTCGGAATAGGCGACCAAGCCGGCTATGGATCCGCCGGCGCCCGGCAGGATGCCGACGATGGTGCCGATGAACGAACTGCGAAGGACATTGAATTTATGCCGCCATGTTATGGACAGGGCCTCGCGCAGCCGAAAACCCCGTTCGCTGCTGGTGACCTTGAGATGGCGGGCCGGCGTTGCCACCAGGTCGATGAGGACCGGAATACAGTACAGGCCGATCAGCGCGGACACCGGCTCAATGCCACCGATCAGGGTCCGGCTGCCGAAGGTGAAGCGGATGTCGGCGCTCACCTCGGCGACACCGATGGTCGTCAGCAGCATGCCTATGCATCCGCCGATCAGTCCCTTCAGCAGATTTCCTTCCGACAGGGCGGAAATCAGGGTCAGGCCGAAGATCGCCAGCCAGAAATACTCGACCGGGCCGAAGGCCAGCGCGACCTTCGCCAGCGGCGGGGCCAGCGCGAGTAGGAACGCGGCTCCG
>JAUVXT010000003.1 GCA_030603465.1 Deltaproteobacteria bacterium | reverse complement strand
GCTCCAGGCTACGCCTTTCGCTGCTTTCCATGACCAGTACAATGTGGACAATTCATTTGCTATAAAACCGGACAGTTCTATTTGTTGACAACAGGATTTTATCGGATTTGTCACCAGCACGTAATATGTCCGGTCTTGTAGCACATAAACTGTCCGGTTTAAAAAGAGGTCACCAGAAGAGCACCACTGAACTACGGACGGCAACGCTTGAAAAGCTTGTCGGCGCCATGGATATCTCTGTGGAACAGTTGCGGGATTGAAGACGCCAGCCGCGACTAAGGACAAGGAATTTTTTCTGCCTTGACTGGTTTTTACCGAAGTGCTAAAAAATACTTACATTTTCTACAGAATGAGGGATATGATTCAGGAATATATTGAGAATCCGCCATTCTGAGGAAGATAAAAAGCCCCATAAGGAGCTGCACAATGAAAACTTATACGGCAATCGTAGAAAAATGCCCCTCTACCGGCCTTTATGTTGGATATGTGCCGGGCTTTCCCGGTGCACACTCCCAGGCAAAAACTCTTGACGAATTAAACGATCATTTGAAAGAAGTAATTGAAATGCTTCTCGAAGATGGCGAACCTGATCTTGAGGGTGATTTTATAGGCACACAGAATGTCGTGGTGGTATAGCGATGGGCTCGATACCCATATTGAAACCGAAAGAAGTAGTAACCCTTCTTAAAAATCTTGGATTTATTGAAGTACGTCAAAGAGGCTCTCATAAACAATTTCGTCATCCCGATGGCAGATTTACCACAGTACCATTTCATGCTGGTCGTGATGTATCTCCTATTCTTCTTCGACAAATCGCCAAAGACATAGGCATCACGATTGATGAACTCTTAAAAAATCGTTGAACGTTTTAATTCCACCCATAAAACAACAGAGGAATATCACCAACGCACTGATGAGGTTGACGCTGGAAAAGCTTGCCCGCACAATGGGCATCTCTGTGGATCAGTTGTAGGACTAGAATGGATGCCGGATCAAGTCCGGCATGACATTTGATATGTTTAACTGCCAGAGTAATAACCAGTGATTGGGAAATCTCGATTCGGAAGAAAAAACAGGCCTTCTTCAAATTCTCAGCTTGTCTATGACATCCCAGTTTAGTTCGAGGCCCAGTCCCGGTCCCTGAGGTACTCTTAATTTCCCATCTTCGGGTACGGGCGCGTTTTTCAGGATCTTTTTCCAGAGCGGATCTCTTTTCTCATCGGCGAATATTTCGACGGGTCCGATATTTTCCACTACAGACAGGAGCGTGAGGGATACCTGTGGTTCCTCATGGTGTCCCATTGACACATTGCGAGATGCGGCGAATTTCGCCACATTCATCCAGCCGGTGATGCCGCCCACGAGCGTGGCATCGGTATTCAACTGGTCAACGGCGCCATACCTGACGAGATCGCAACTTCGATATTCGGAGATATCTCCCTGACCACTTACAATGGGAATTTTTGATTCTTTTCTCACTTCCGCGAGGCCCGTCAAACAATCGTACCACTTTACCGGCTCCTCAAGCCAGGCTAACCCGAGATCCCCCGCATCGCGACAAAATATTTTTACCTGTTCAACCGTCCAACCCTGGTTGACATCGACGGCAACGCTGAAATCCTTTCCGCCTGCCTCGAAGGCTGCCTGAATTCTCTCAACGTCCTTTTCAAAGGCAACCCTGCCGACCTTCATCTTTATGCCGCTTACCCCTTGATCCTTCAACCAGATAACTTCATCAAACGTACCCTGAGGTTCATTGTCGTGATAGTAGCCGCCTATAGCGATAACGGGGATACTGTCCCTCCGCGCTCCTCCAAGCAACTCGTGAACAGGTTTTCCCTGAACTTTACCAAAAGCATCCCATACTGCCATATCTACTAGAGAAAGGGCCTGCTGTTGAATACCGTGACGTCCCATATCGAGATCTACAAGGGCGCGATATCCGAGATCGATCGGATAATTCATTAAATCTCTGTAGAGGTTCTGAATGTCCTCCGGACTTTCAACTGTTTTACCCACTATCAATTTTTTGAACTCGCCATTGATTAAGGCAACGATTTCATCCTGACAGATATCTTCGTCCCCTCCGTAGACCTCCCCCTGTATCGCTTCATCTGTGGTAATCCTTACAATAATCGTATTTCTGTTACTGACACGATAGGTCCCGGCTTCAAAGGGTTTGTCCAGTAAGAGAACCAGCGGAATTGCCTGTACATCCTTGATCATCATAACGATATCCTCCAATTTTTATTGGTCGTTTGAGAATGAAACGCTGTTCGTTTCCAATGTTCAGTAGCACAGTAAGGAAATTTTTTGTTTTATATTCGCTCGCATTCCCCGCCGCAAGCAACGGGAAATACGCTCGCTGTTCAGTTCAATGCTCTTTAGCGATAATGCCGATACTGGCATTTTCAATAAATAGCGGTGGGGTTCAGTATGTAGAACGGGCAACGTCCGATAATAATAGCCTTTGCCCAAAATGCCACCCCGTCGGAATGTTATTTGACGGTGTCACCCACCACATCGGTGAGACCCAGTTCACTCAAACGCTTCTCAGTGGGAACTCCTGTTACTTCATCCCAACCCTGCAGACGGTAGTAATCCGACAACATGGCGTCGAGATCCTCAGCCGTCAACCGGTTTCCCTTAGAGGGACCGTCAGGCAGGGTTTCCGTCAGCAAACGCTTGGGCAGCGTGTCATCCTTTCTGGTCATTCCCTCACGGATGTTATACATCCTTTCCAGAGTCAATGCCCGGTCGGCGTCATACTCAAGCTTTTCCTTGTCAAATGGTATGCCGGTGAGGAGCGACAGACCTTCGCCGATGATATCGTAATCAAAGGCCCTGCTCAGCCCCAGGGTACAGCCGGGGATGCTGTCCAGCGATATCTGCTTCCTTCCCAGCATCCGGATGAGAGCGGCCTTTCCCTCTGTTTCGTGCCGAGTGGGTTTGAGGGCATCCACGCGAGCACCCAGACCGATCCCGTGATGGCATCCGCCACGGCTCCCCGCCGCATAGGTAATCGCCTGAGAAGCGGCACCACGGGGATCATAGCCTCCCAGCTCCATCCCCTTCACTTGCATGGCAAAGGCATCGGAACCTCCTCCGATTTTTGCTGCCGCTGCACGGGTCCCCTCGGCCAGGAGATCGCCAAGCCCTTCCCTGGCGGCAATCTTTTTGAGTAACTCATAGGCACCCTCGTCGTCACCGAAATCGACAGTGCGGCCATCATTGTCTTCAGCCTTCAACAATCCCCTTTCAAAACACTCCATGGCGAAGGAGACGACGATCCCGGCAGACATGGTGTCCAGCCCCAGTTCATCGCAGAGGGCATTGGCGGCTATGACAAATTCGGGCTTGCCGATTGCGCAACTGGAACCCAGAGCATATATTGTCTCATATTCGGGACCATGCGTGGCCGAACCGCTGTAGGGTCCTTCCTTCACCACTGTCCTGCTGCCGCACTGAATGGGGCATCCGTGACATCCGGAATCCTTTTCAACGAGGCCGAGTTTGTCGCGCATGTCTGTCATGGAGATGTTGTTGGCCTCGTCAAAGGTCCCCCGCTGCCAGTTTTTCATGGGGAGAATCCCCAGACCACTGAGTATGGCTGGACCGTCACCGGTGCCGTATCTTCCGAAATTATCTCTGGGTCCGGCTTTTTCCTTGACGATTGCCCGAAACTTCTTAAGCCACGCCTGATATTCTTCGGGCTGGGCAACTTCAACCGATTCCCGGCCATTTATTGCAATCGCCTTGAGATTCTTACTCCCTAGTACAGCGCCAAAACCTCCTCGCCCAAAACGGCGATGATCGTCTCCGATCAGTGCGGAAAATTTTACCAGCTTTTCACCGGCAGGACCGATGGCCACCAGGGCCGATTTTTCAGGAACCACGTCACCAAGCTTCTTAAAGGTATCTGAAGTATTCAGCCTCCAGAGTTCGGGAGCGGGTTTTACCTCTACGGTGGAACCATTGACAGCCAGGTAGGACGGGGTCTCTGCCTTGCCGCCTATGACGATGGCGTCATAACCGGCTTTCTTCAACGATACCCCTATGCGAGAACCTGCCATCGAAAAGAGATAGATCCCCGTCAAGGGCGATTTTGTGAGCGCCAGCGCGCGGGTGGCAGTAGGCAAACCTGTCCCGGTAAAGGGCCCCGTCGTGATAATGCATTTATTCTCCGGTCCCAAAGGATCGACATCGGGTCCCACTTCCCGCCACATCAGATAGGCACCGAGACCCCGGCCGCCAATGACCTTCGCCATGAGCTTCTCGTTCAATTCTTCCACTCTGCTCTCCCCGGTGGTCAGATCGACATGTAAAACCTTTCCCATATATCCAAACATAATCTCTATCCTTTCTCTTTTTTCGCTATATGTCCCAACCGCCATAGAGCTTTTCAAAAAATCGCGTCATGTCCGATCTCTATCACAGATCGCATAAAGACTCGCTTCAACGTGGGTCAATTCTGTATCGTGGCGCAATCAGCGATAAAACCATGGCCGAACCGGACGGAAACAACATCCCCTATATCCTGGGCGCCAGGATGCGCAGGGTCAATGCGATCAAGAGAGAAGTTTTATCCCGTGCAGGCCGATACAAGGAAGTGTATCCCGATGGCAAATTATCAAAGGATCCTTATCGGGTCCGATCAGTTCTACATGTCGCCGAAAGCCGGAAAAGGGCAGGTTGTTCGCTGCGTAGAGACGAACAGGGTTTTTCCGTCCTTTCCCCAAGGTAGCGCGTAACCCCGGCTCTGAAAGAGCCGGGCAATTCTCCCACTTTCAGTAAGTTACCTTGAAAGAGTTGAACTGAACAGCGAGCGCATTCCCCGCTGCTTGCTGCGGGGAGCGTCAATGAGGCAAGTGGCTACTGTTGAGGAAGAAAGATTCCTTCCTCCCACCGCGCCTGTGAAAAAAGCTTTTCGTCTTCATCCTTGAATCCCATCAACTGAATCCCGAGGGGCATCTCATCCACGGATAAACAGGGTAACGTCAGGGCCGGGCACCCTATATAGGCGGCGGGCAGATTAAATGCGGGGTCTCCTGTGGAATCCAGCCCCACCGGTGCCGCACCGGTGGCGCCCAGTGTTATGAAGCCGTCGGTAACGTCGGATAAATTCTTATGGAGATTCCGGGCCATGTCCCGTTCCGTGATCCAGTTCCGATAGTCTGCGAGTGTCATTTCCCCGGCCGCCGCCAGCCGTCCCTCCATAATTTCACTCAAATGTCCCGGCAGTCGATCTTCAAAGGTGCTCAGGGGCCAGTGAAATTCCCAGGTATTGATCTTCCTGCTCATATCCAAGCTTTCCGCTATGGCCTTCTCATACTCTTCGATTGCTGGATTATCACAGCGGTTCAGGATTTCCACTCCCGCTGATTGTAACCGACCCAGGGCATCTTCAAAGATTTTTCGTGTTTTCTCTTCCGTCTTGCCCCACCCGGCAGTATCCAGTCTGATCAGCCGATCAGGCCGGCATGCGGGTTTTGGATTTTCTTCTCCATAGAGTCCGGGAAAGCCGGGATCGCCCCCAACTCTCGACGAAATGGCATAGGTTACCGCCCATGCATCATTAAGACTCGCCGCCAGCACTCCGAGGGAACTCTGGCTCATATAATCCAGTGAACCGCCCCGATTCAGTACTCCCACAGTGGGTTTGTATCCAAAACAGCCACAATAGCTGGCGGGCCGGGTGATTGATCCGATGACCTGCGTACCTAACCCTACGGGAAGCATGCCGATTCCGACGGCAGCCGCCGAGCCGCTGCTTGACCCTCCCGGCGTACGACCCGTATCGAATGGATTATGAGTTGGACCCGGGACCACGGCGGCAAATTCTGTGGTAACGGTCTTACCGAGAATAACCGCACCAGCCTGCTTGAGCGCACCGACAGAGGCAGAGTCAAAACGGGGACGCCAACCTTTGAAGAGTGAAGAGCCCATTTGCGTCGGCATATCGGCCGTATCAATGATATCTTTGACACCAATCGGCATTCCATCGATTTGAGACAGTGACCTGCCCTCTTTATATCGGAGCGTCGCCGCATCGGCGGCCTCTCGTGCGCCCTCTATATTAAGCGCCGTAAATGCCCTTATTTCGTTTTCCAGGCTCTCGATTATTGCCAGGCATCTCTCCAGAAACGCACGCGGGCTGTCGCTGCCATTATGAAAGGCCTGGACGCAATCATAATAGGATGTTAAAGCAGGCTCTGTGGGTATATAGGCGCGGCGACTCATTTTCATTGTCACATTATGGAAATAGTTTCACGTGTGTATCAGTGATTATGCAAGAACAGGGTGGGATCAAACAGCGGCCACCCACCCTGTCCACTTCACGTTCTTTTCACGCGGGAATCATCAACTCCCCTTCCATATCCCGATCTCCTTGTAAAACTTGATGGCTCCCGGATGGTAGGGCGTGGGATGCTTGGCAGCCATACCCTTGGGATTAAAGCGATTGAAAACGCCAAAGGATTTGGCGAGGTCCGACTTGTTGTCATGCATGGTCTTTGCCAGTGTATAGACTACACCATCCGCCACATGGGCACCGCCGATGACATAGAAATCAACGATCAGCATGGTCGTGGGATCTACGGTAACGCCTTCACGCATCTTTCCGGGAGACAGCTCTTCCGTCCGGCTCGAGGGAAGAACCTTTGCAACCTTGGGTTGTGCCGCTGCCGATCCGTCGAAGTCGACAAAATGCCACCCACCCTTAATAGTCGCCATCGCCTTTTTCCCGATTCCCGTATTCATGGGAATATAGGCGGCATCAACCTTTCCCTGTATAAACATGTTGATCCCTGCCACAAAATTCGGAACGGGAAGCAGTTTAAAATCCGAATGTGTCAGATCTTCCGCCGCCAGAATAGCCTCGGTCAAATAATGGAATACTCGGCCGGCAGTGTAATCCGATGGTATCCGCATCCCTTTCAGCTCTCTCATCATCTTATAGCTGGAGTCATTCCTGACGGCGAAGCCCCCGTAGTTTTTGTAATACGCAGCAATCATGCGAACATTCTTGTTCGGCTTACCCTCGAAGATTTCCGTTCCCTGATAGGCGAATGCCGTTTCCCCTCCGTTAGCGCATCCGAAGGCCAGTTCTCCCTTGTTTATGAGGGGAATGTACGTTGACGATCCTCCGTAGGGTGCAACACGGTACTGCTGGCCCGTTTTCTCGACCATCACTTTGGAGACCGCCATCCCTGTGGAATAGAAGAGTGATCCCTGCGGGTTGGTTCCGATGCTGTAGGTCTCAGCATATACGGTCCCTGCCAATGTAAATACCACTGCTAACACCACTAAAAATCTTAATGCTTTCTTCATACTCTTTACCTCCTTTAAAGATAAAATTGGCCCTCTCGACAGGTATTAATTACATTTTCCTGACAAGTGAGGCGCCCTATTCAACGGCAGCTTTTTTGCGCGCTACCATCAAATAATCATACCCCAAAATCAGTAGTCCAACCAGGACGCCTCCGAGACTTATTATGCCACCGAAAGGGAAACCTGTATCAGGCGTCATGGCAGCTAATCCTGTCACAACAAGGGCTATACGATATACAGTGTTGAGCCGCCGTGAAAAATAGCCCACCACTGCAACCGATACGATATAAACACCTGCAGCTGCTGTAAAAACATTTAAAATGATATGGACCGGTTCGCCTTTCAAAAGCAATGTCGGAGAAAGCACGAACAGGAAGGGTACCACATAGGCAACCCAGCCCAGTTTCATGGATTCAAATCCTGTCTTCATTGGGTCTGCACCGCTGATTGTGGCTGCGGCAAAGGCAGCCAATGCAATGGGTGGTGTAATCATGGACATCATCCCAAAATAGAGTATAAACATATGGGCGGAAATCGGAAAGACGCCCACCTCCACCAGTGCAGGGACAACGAGGGCAGCCAGCAGTACATAGACCCCCGAGGTGGGCATCCCCATCCCCAGGATAATGCAGACGATGGCGCTTATGGACAATAGAATAAAAAGGTTACCCCCTCCCAGCTGAATCATGAAGAGTGTCATCACAAAACCGCCGCTGGAAATATTTAATATCCCGATGACGAAACCGGCAGCGGCAACGATGACAATAAGATCCACCATGACAAGTCCCGCTTCCCAGAGTGAGGCGAAAAATCCGTAAATAGTCATCCGTTCCCCTTTGTATGAACGGAAGCAACCACCAATAATAATGACAACGCTGGCATAGAGGGCGGCGATTTCAGCCTCAACATTGAGTACGAAGAGGGCAAAGATGAGCACCAGAAGCGGCAAAACAAAATGCCACCCCTCTTTGAAAACGACTCCGGCCTTCGGTAGATCCTTAGAGGGTGTTTTGATCTTGTCCCGGGCTGCCACCAGATCCACCTGAATAAAGACGGCCAGATAATAGAGGAGAGCTGGTACCAGCCCCGCTATAACCACTTCCGCATAGGCAATCTCCAGGAATTCCGCCATGAGAAAGGCCGCTGCCCCCATAATGGGAGGCATAAACTGTCCCCCCGTCGAGGCAATCGTCTCAATGGCGCCGGCCTGCAGACTGGAATAACCGGAACGGGTCATCAAAGGTATGGTCATTATTCCCGTAGTGGCCACATTCGATACAGCACTGCCGGATATGGAGCCGAAGAGAGCAGATGACAGAACGGCGATCTTTGCGGCACCTCCCCTGCGGCGACCCATCATTCCCATTGCCAGATCCAGGAAAAACTCTCCGCCTCCCGTCTTTACAAGCAATCTCCCGAAAATAATAAAGGGAAGGACAATACTTGCTGCAACAGTCAAGGGTGTCCCGAGGGCGGCATTCGCATCGAATCCGAGGTAGATAAATAGACTGTCGATTCTGCTGAAACGTCCGGTAAAGGGTGATGGTATGAGATGTCCCACCAGACCATAAAGAATAAAAAATGCAACAATAATGAAGAGCACCTTACCGATAGCACGCCTCAAGCCTTCCATTACAAGGGTGACAACGAGCGTGCCGATAGTGATCATTTCCTTTGTGTTAAAGGGAAATTCAATCTGAAATCTCCGATAGTCATAGGCAATGTAGAACATTATGGCGGCGCTCAGAACAGCAAGAAAAGTATCGTACCAGGGAACGGGGCCGCCTTTTTTTCTGTCAAAACGTACGGTCAAAAAAATCACGCACAGAACCAGACCCAGCATGACAGCCAGGAACTGTTCCTTAAAGAGGGGAATACCGAGATAGGAATTTACCTGTAAACCCCACAGAATCGAGAACACGCTCATGATGCCCCCACAAGCAAACAGCACACTTCGGACCATAGGATTCACATCCAGTGAGTTCTTTTCTTTTTCTTCTCTATCAGGCATTGTCAGCAGCTTTCACCTTTCTCTCTGTTAGAGGCAAATGTTTCCGGATTGGTGACTATTTTCGACGTTTATTAAACAATCACTCAATTTCAGGTTTAACCGGCGTATATAGGTACTCAATAGAAATAATGCGGCAGTTTTTATAAGACTTCAGGAATAATACTTCCTGTTATTCTTTTATATCGACTTTTAAAGACGGGGATAGATTTCCCCATGATATAGTTAATTATTTATATATTAATAAGGTTTACTTTTTACTTATAAACATGTCAAAAATCTTATTGTGTGTCAAGGCAATAATGCAACAGGGATCGTCTAGACATGACAATAATACTTTGAAGATTCCCCGCAGCAAGAGGCGGGGAATGCGCACGCTTAATGACCTTTACAAAAAAGACTATCAGAATCTCTGTGGCGTCGATCTTTCTCAGGGGATGATAAAAAGAGGGCTGCTGATGTCGCTGATTGGAATATAGATAGTTCCGCCGCTTAAGACAAAAAGACTCTCCAGCAGCACAGATAGTCTACTCCGCGGCAAGAGGATTCTTTATGACTAGCGCTATGATGCCGCTCATGAAAAGGATTATCATGATGACAATAAAGGCGGCGACATAACTGCCTGTAACGTCAAAAATGAATCCCGCAAAATAGGGGGCAAAGGCCCCGAGTACCTGCGCGAGGGCCATGGTGATGCCGATAATCTCCCCCAGTGATTTCATCCCGAAGAACTCGCCCAGGATGCCGAGATGCGAGGAAATCCTGCAACCGTGACTGAATCCATAAAAGAGAACAAAACAGCACAGAATCCATGCTTCCTTGAGAAAGAATAGCCATCCGATGAAGAGCGACATTCCAAAAAGCGACGCGGTAAGTATCCTCTTCCAGCCCAGTCTATCGGCAAAAAAACCGGATAAAATCCGGGCAGGGACCGAGAAACCACCCAAAAGCCCGAGGGCAACCGCGGCGACTGTCGGAGTGATTCCATTATCAATTGCATAGGGAACGAGATGAACGGAAATAGTGTGAAAGGCGGAAGCAACACTCACGTGAATAAGGGATATCCCTATGAAGGCGGGGTGTCTGACGATCTGGCGCGCGGTTAATCCGCGCGGCCTTTCACCGCCTTCTGTAATATTTCCCCTCTCCGAACCGGGACGTCTGTCCGCCGGGACGGATCTTATCACGAATGCTGAGAAGGAAATAGTAAAGAAGAAGATTATTCCCACTATGAGATAGGCCATCCTCCATCCATAGCTGAGAATTAAATAGTTGACAAGGGGCGCAAAAAAAAGTGCTCCGGCGCCAACGCCCGCCATTACTATCCCCAGGGCCAGTCCGGCCTTCGGCCTTCCGTAAAACCACCGCTGCACCACCGAGGTTGGCACCGATATGGTCGCGCCGCCTCCCAGCCCCCCGATAAAAAGGAAAAAGCGGAGATCGTTAATTCCCTCTATCTGACTGCACATCGCAACACCGAACCCTGACAGCAAGGCGCTGACAAACAGGATGGGGCGCGGGCTATATCTGTCTGCGAATCTGCCAGAGGCTATAGCCGAAATAGCGAAACCGAAGAGAAAGGCAGTATATCCCGATGACACGAGAGCCCGGCTCCAGCCGTACTCGGTTTCCAGCGGTTTAAAAAAAACGCCGAATGACCACACGGCCTCGCCCAGTGTGAAGGTAGCGGCAAAACATGCGGCTACAACAAACCAGCCGTAGTATATTTTAGGACCTTTCATCTCTTTACCGTCTCTTGTCCATAATTTCGTAAAGGAAGCCCTCTTCCTTAGCCGCTCTCTGCACGGGCCACTGGTTCTTTCGTCCCTATTGTTCGTGGATTGTTCAAAGGGTCCTTCGAAGAAGTGGTTCTCTCGGAATCATTTCGGTATCTGACAGAAATATTCTGATCGTGATTAACATCTATAGAGATACAGACTGTATGTCAAGAAAATAAGGCTTAATTTGATTAATTGTTATGTCCCGGGTTGCCTGTAGAAATGATTGATTGTCGATGCCATTTTTAAAACCCTTATCAGAGAGAAAAAGACTTTGATATGTTGACTTTTCTAACAAAAAGAGGATATTCTTCAGGAAATGAACCACAAAACCCAAAAATTCTCTTTTAAGAGCAAACGCGGTGAATTTATGACAAGTTCACACCTAAATGTGGAGGAATATACAGGTAATTGGATTACGTAATAGCATTTAAGCTTGGCCTGCTGGCCGTCCTCTTAATTTGCTCTGCCTTCTTCTCAGGATCCGAAGCGTCATTTTTCTCTCTTTCCGCCCTTCATCTTCACAAGATGAAGGAAGACAGGATGCCTTTTGTCCGTTTTGTGAAGATGCTTGTAAAATTTCCCCGAAGATTACTGATCACGGTACTTGTGGGCAATGAATCGACAAATGTCTGCATTACCGCCGTCACGACATCGCTTTTAATCTATTTCATAGGCACGGATGGCAAATGGATTTCCATAGCGGTTGCCACCATCGTCCTCATTATCTTTGGCGAAGCCATCCCGAAAACCGTGGCCGTAACCTATCCCATGACCTTTTCAAGTGCCGTAGCTCTTCCGTTGACTCTCTTTTACAGGGCTGCATATCCCCTGATCTATCTTCTCGTGAAAACATCCGATTTCTTCTTCTCCATATTAGAAAGGGGAGGCCGCGCGAAGGATGCGCCATTGATGGAAGATGACTTTAAGACACTCATCGAGGCCGGTCATCAGGAAGGGGCCATCGAGGAGACACAAAAAGATTTGATTAATAGCGTCTTTGAACTGGCAGACACAAAGGTCTCTGAAGTCATGACTCCCAGAGTAGACATGTTTTGCCTTCCCATCGCCATGGATGTCAGGGAGATGGAGAGTGAAATTATCAAAACTCGACATTCCCGTATCCCCATCTATGGGTCTGACAAGGATGATCTTATCGGAATTTTGCACGCAAAACATCTCCTGACGGAAATGGCGAAGGGAAAGAAAAGAATCGATATACGATCACTCCTGAAAAAACCCTATTTTGTTCCCGTAGAACGTGAAGCACACAGCATGCTGCGCGATTTTCAATCGAGACGGATACAGATGGCCGTCGTGGTTGACGAGTACGGCGGCATAGAGGGAATTGTAACTTTAACGGATATCCTGGAATGCCTCTTTGGCGACATATATGCTGAATATGGCTCGAAAGAAGACCAGGTAAAACGGATCGAAGCGAACACCGCTCTCGTGGCGGGAATGATGAACATAGAAGATTTTAATGACGCCTTTCATCTGTCGGTACCGACGGAAGATTTTGACACGGTCGGCGGTTTCGTGCTCCACCTCTTCGGAGCGCTGCCCCTCACAGGAGACGGTATCGACTATGAAAATTTTCACTTTTCAGTGGAAAAAATCACCAAGGCACGAATAATTACGCTGAAAGTGACCAGGAAAGAGGCGCCGGATAATGATTGATCTGCTGACCATCATCCCTGTCCTTATCTTTTTATTGCTCGAGGGTCTTTTTTCTGGAGGGGAAATTGCGCTGATCGCATCTGACACAAACAAGATCAGACAAGAAGCGAAAAAAGGCTCACGCATGGCACGCATCGCATTAAAATTATTAGATAACCCGGAGTGGTTCCTGTCGACCACCCTGACGGGAACCAACCTGTGTGCAGTCACCAACACAGTGCTGGTCACGGCCTTTTTTATATCCAGGTTCGGCACCGATCAGGGGGAATTGATTGCCATAGCGATTATGATTCCCCTTATCCTTATAATGGGCGAGATGGCGCCAAAAAGCATATTCCAGCATTACGCGGATTTCTTAGCTCCGAAAGTCGCAGTGTTCATCCTGGTTGCTTCCTGGGTATTTTATCCGGTAGTCTTCGTGTTATCGAAGATATCGCGGGGCACGATTCACATGCTGGCCGATAAAAACGGTTCACTCTATCCTTCATATATTACCAAAGCCGGCCTTGAATCCATATTAAAGAAAGGGGGGACACAGAGCGACATACTGAAGTCGGAAAAGGAGATGATCCAGAAGATATTTAATTTTTCCGAATACAGGGCGGATCGCATAATGGTACCCCTCTCTAATGTCTTTGCTCTGCCCGTGGACACCGGGCTGCAGGAAGCTGCCGCCGCTATTACTGAAACGGGCTATTCCCGAATACCGGTGTACAGGGACCACATCTTTAACATTATCGGCGTTCTCCACACGTTCGACCTGTTAGAGGCGCTTCGAAAAATGGACTCCGAAGAAGAAACGCCCGAAAGGAATACATCCATTGAAAAGTATGTTAGAAAGAATATTCTATATGTCCCGGAAACTATCCCCGCGGGCGAACTGTTGATAGAACTGCAAAAGCGGGGTGAACAGATGGCGGTGATAATCGATGAGTATGGCGGCGCCACCGGCATCGGCACCACGGAAGACATACTGGAAGAAATCGTGGGTGAAATCGACGATGAATATCATGCCGCGGGAAGAAACCTTTACAGGAGGGTTGGCCCGGGGAAATATATTTTTGATGGACAGACCAGGATAGATTATATAAGGACTTTAAACCTTTTTGATATACCGGATGGTGATTATGAAACCCTTGGAGGCTTTTTGTTATATAAGCTCGGCAGGGTTCCCAAGAGGAACGAAATCGTCCGTCAGGACAAAATACTCTTTGTGATCGAGGAGGCCGACATGAAATCCATCAAAGAGGTCTTGATCGCCCTTCCCCTTCCTTCCGAAAAGGAGACAAGAGGAAAGGAATAAGCTGCAATGTCAACCGATAAGAGAGAAAATATGATCAAACAACGGAAAGACGATCCTAAAGGAGAGAAGCCTGTCGGGGAAAAATGGGCGACAATAATCCTGGCTGCCGGCAAGGGCACAAGGATGAAGTCACAATTGGCCAAGGTCCTTCACCCCATTAATGGGCGGGCGATGCTCTGCTATCCCATAGAACTTGCGAAGGATATTGAATCGGAGAGGGTAATTGTGATTGTGGGACACCAGGCCGAACATATACGGAAAGTAATGGATGACGGAAATTTAATTTTTGTACAACAGGAACAGCAACTGGGAACGGGGCACGCGATTCAACAGACAAAAGAGACTCTTAAGGATTTCGACGGTCATGTCTTGATCCTCTGCGGCGATGTCCCGCTGCTGCTTCCTTCCACGGTAAAAGCTATGACTGACACGCATATCAAGAGCCACGCGTCGATCACAGTGCTGACCGCCATCCTTGATGATCCTTCGGGATATGGAAGAATCGTTAAAGATGAGCGAAATAATGTAAAAAAGATAGTTGAAGAACGTGATGCTACGGAGGATCATAAGAAAATCAAAGAGATAAATACCGGGATATATTGTGTAGAATGCAAATTCCTTTTCGAGGCGGTGGAACAAATCGACAATAACAACGCGCAGAAAGAGTACTACCTTACCGATATCGTTGAGATAGCCGCCAGGAGGAAGGCAACGGTCATATCTTTGACAGTTTCTGACCCCGTAGAGGCCATGGGAATAAATACCGTGGCGGATCTGGAAAAGGCGAACGGTATTATGGCAGAAAGGGCGGGGGAAAGCCGGGCAGACAAGCCCTCCTCTTTGAAATAAGAACAAATGACTAAAGTTATTATCAGACAATCTTCCTATGATTACGAAATCCTCAAGGCGCATCTATTTGAAATCCTCGACTCTCTTGATGGAAATCTTATTCAGAGAAAGAGCCGCGTCGTTATAAAACCTAATCTCCTGTCACCCGCAACTCCCGAGACGGCAGTCCTCACCCATCCTTTGATCGTGAGGATAGTTGCCGAATATGCGCTTCAGAAGGGCGCGAGGGTGCAGGTTTCAGACAGCCAGGCGGTTGGATCTTTCGACAAGATTCTAAAATTGAGCGGAATAAGAGACGCGCTGAAAGGCCTCGACTGTGATGTAAGGCCATTTAAAAAATCTGTGGGGGTGAATATTGGCGCGCCCTTCGGAACAATAGAAATGGCAGAGGAGGCCGTGAAGGCAGACGTCCTTATAAACCTGGCCAAGCTGAAGACTCACAGTCAGATGCTCCTGACACTGGGGGTAAAAAATATCTTCGGATGTATCGTCGGTTTCAGGAAACCCGAATGGCATATGAGGGCCGGTATCGATAGAGAAATCTTTGCAAAATTACTGGTACAGATCTACAGGGCTGTCAATACATCCCTGACGATCGTAGATGGGATACTGGCCATGGATGGGGCAGGCCCCGGTAAGCGGGGAAAGCCAAAATACGTTGGAAATATTATTGCGGGCAATGACGCCATCGCGGTGGACGCCGTCATCTGCAGGGCGCTCGGAATGGATCCGGAGAGGCTCTTGACAAACAAAATTGCAAAGCAGATGGGTCTTTTCCCGGAAGACATAGAGATGGCGGGCGACATACCTCAAATCAGAAACTTTAAGCTGCCCAAAATTACACCCCTTATATACGGCCCTAAATATCTGCATGGTATAGCGCGAAAATTTCTGATTCAGAGGCCGATAGCCGATGACTCCTATTGCACGCTATGCGGAAAATGCCTCGAATATTGTCCCGCTGAAGCGATTGGCGTTAAGGGAGAAAGATTGAACTTCGACTACAACCGGTGCATCAGATGCTACTGTTGTATCGAAATTTGTCCCCGGGGAGCGCTCCATACCCGGGAGACTGTTCCGGGCAAACTAATAAGAAGATATATCCACAGGAAAAAATGATTTCACTGCAAAACATATCGAAACAATATAGCGGAAAATACCTCTTCAAAGACATCTCCCTTCATGTCGGGGATGAAGATCGAATCGCCCTTGTAGGCCCAAACGGCGCGGGAAAATCGACTCTGATGAAGATAATCACCGGAAAGGAAGAGGCTGACTCGGGAAATATTGTGAAGTCAAGACTGAACACGACAGGTTATCTTCCGCAGGACAGTATTTATCACAAAGGCAATACGCTATACGGAGAAACAGAAAAGGTGTTTGAAGACATTATCCGGCTTCAGGCAAGGGTCGAAGAAATAGGAAGCGAAATCTCATTATTGATAGATTCGGAAGAAAAATCTAACCAATTTAACGACCTGATCCAGGAGATGGAAAGGGCACAGCATTCCATCGAACATCAAAAAGGATATATGACCGAGACAAAGATCAAACAGGTCCTCTCTGGCCTCGGATTCGGCGCAGACGATCTAAACCGGATGACGGAGGAGTTCAGCGGCGGCTGGCAGATGAGAATGGAAATCGCAAAATTACTCTTGGCGGAACCTTCGGTTCTTCTCCTCGATGAACCGACCAACCATCTGGACATAGATTCTCTCGAGTGGCTTGAAAATTACCTGAAATCATATAAGGGGGCCATCATTCTCGTGTCCCATGACAGCCGCTTTCTTGACAATATTGTCGAGAGGATTGTCGAAATCTCCATGGGGAAGACGACGGAATATAAGGGAATTTATTCTTCTTATATAACCCAGAAAGAACAGCATCTCGATATATTAAAGTCCACCTATGCAAACCAGCGGAAATTTATTCAAAAGACGGCAAGATTCATCGAGCGATTCAGATACAAAAACACAAAGGCAAAGCAGGTACAGAGCCGCATTAAGATGCTCGAAAAGATGGAAAAAATAGAAATTGATAAAGACGACAGGGGAATATCCTTTCACTTTCCCGAACCACCGCATGCGGGGCGAATAATCATGGAACTGGAGGGGATAACCAAGTCATATGGAGCAAATGCCGTATTCAAAGACCTCTCTCTGCAAATTGAGCGGGGAGAAAAGATCGCGATCCTCGGTGTAAACGGATCCGGCAAATCGACACTGGCCCGGATAATTGCAGGCATTGAACCATTTCAGGGGGGAAACAGAACTCCCGGTCGCAACGCGGTTACCTCATACTATTCTCAAAACACGGCAGAAGAGCTGGATAATGATAAGACTGTCTTCGATACGCTGGATACGATTGCGGCGAAGGAGGCGCCGGAAAGGCTGAGGACGCTCCTGGGATGCTTTCTTTTCACTGCGGATGACGTTTTCAAACCCGTGGAGGTCCTGTCCGGCGGGGAAAAGAGCAGACTTGCTCTTGCCAAAATGCTTTTAAACCCCGCGAACCTCCTTATACTGGATGAACCGACAAATCACCTCGACATAAGATCAAAGGCGATACTCCGGGAAAGCCTGGAAGAATATTCCGGTTCATGCATTATAATATCCCACGACAGGGACTTTCTGGCGCCGATTACCGATAAGGTCTTCTTCTTGAGAAAGGAAAATCTGGAAATTTACCCCGGAAGCGTGGATGAATATCTGGAAAAGTGCCACAGGGAAAAGGAAGAAGAGACCGCAGGGGCGGACAAAGAGAAATCTAAACCTATGGCGTCCCTTGAAAGGGAACGTAAAAAGGGAGAGGCCGAGCGGCGGCAGGAGTTGTATCGGCGCATAAAGCCTTTACAAAGGGCAAAGGACAAAATCGAAAGAGAGATCGACGAGGCGGAACAGGATAAGGCGAAAAAGGAGGCGGCCTTTACAGACCAGAAGACCTATGAGAATGAAGGAGAAATTCAGAGACTCAACATCGAATACGCGGAGATTTCATCGCGCCTTGAAGTACTATACAGCAGATGGACGGAAATAGGGGAAGAGATGGAAGGGATTAAGAGGGACATGGAATAGTGACTATGAGATGCTGCCGCCGAAGAGAAAATCATAATAGCCATATGCTACGATGGATATTTTTCTAACATCCTTTCGCATTTAACCTTGCATAAACACCTTTTCACTTGTCTAAGACGCTTTTCGATAAATCTAAGGCTTGCTTCAGGCGATTTAAAAACTCGCCCTTCGGGCTCAAACAGCTTAAATCGCTTATCTTCCGCTTCGCCAGGATTTATTCGCAAAAACCATCTTAATGACCGCTCAAAGAAATTTATGCTTGAACAACTTTATTACGAAGCAAACTTTTTTAATCTTGACTCGCTTCTCTTTTTCCTTTACTCTTCATGGCAAGTAATTTCCATTAAACATCTATAAAGAGGTAAAAAAATGAGTACATCACAGATATCGGCAAAGACGGCGGTTTTCCCTTATGAACTAACGTTCACCAATAAAAAATTGTATGCATTCGTGGCCATCTTTGTGGCGCTTGCTGTGGCGATACCGTGGTTATTCCATATGGTACATCCCATGGCGGGTCCCACCTTTCTTCCCATGTTTTTCTTTATCCTCCTGGCCGGCATACTCTTCGGGTGGAGAGCGGGCATACTGGTGGGTATGCTCACGCCCCTGGTGAGCTATAGCATTTGCGGAATGCCCGTAATCGCGATACTGCCACGCATTCTGATTGAAGGCACAATCTACGGTCTGGTGGCGGGGCTGCTCTATGAGAAACTGGGGCGACGGGTGCTGTGGGCAACAATAGGGGCCATAATTCTTGGACGCGTCGCTACCATTCTTGCAATGTTTATCATCTATTCGGGGGCTGCTATAAACCCCATGGCGATGGCATGGAATGCGGCAAAAGTGGGGTGGCCGGGAATAGCGGTACAGATAATACTTCTACCTCTGATCGCCATATTCCTGGAAAGGACCATTTCGCGGATCAGAGAAACCGATGAAAGGCCGTAATGCCCTTTATGAATCATTCATACAAAGCGAGGATACTGTCTGGTTCTTGCGGGATGGAGAAAGGGTCTTTCGGTCTCAGAAAAAGGGTATAGCGCCGCTTTTGGAATATCTGGAACTTTTTGATATTCATGACGAGGGCGAGTTAATCGTCTTTGACCGGGTTGTGGGTAATGCCGCGGCGCTTCTCATGAAGTTGGCGCGATGTAAGGAAGTGTACGCCGCCCTTGCGAGCGAACTTGCCGTTGAAACACTCAAAGGGTTTGACATTCCAGGAAGCTTTCAGAAAATAGTCCCCCATATTATAAACCGCAAGGGAACGGGCATGTGCCCCTTTGAACGTTTATCTATCGGAAAATCACCGGCTGATTTTTATAACCTGGCCAAAAACAAACAGAAAAGTCTCAATGGACAAGACAATTTTTCATAGGTCAGAAAACTTCGAAAGCCATGCCACCGCTCTCAATGTCCTCCTTAATGATCTCGCAGTCCCCTATCAGGAGGGAGATACGGTCGGCATAAAACTCCACTGGGGAGAACGGGGCAATAAAAGTTTCCTCCCACCCCTTTATGCAAGGGAAATCGTACGGTGGCTGAAGGGAAAAAGGATAAATCCTGTAATTTGCGATACAAGCGCTCTATACTCCGGTGGCCGGCGCACGGGTAAGGACTCGCTCGAAACGGCAAAAGAGCATGGTTTTGACGGAGACTATCTGGGCTGTCCCGTAATCATGGGTGATGGCGTAGACAGCAGGGATATTGTAGAAATTGATGCTAGATACGGGCATTTCGATGTGGTAGAGGTGGCATCCATTATCAAAAAGATAGACGGTTTTTTCATTTTTTCACACTTTAAGGGCCACCTTGAGTCGGGATTCGCGGGAGCCATAAAAAACCTCTCCATGGGTTTTGCGTCGCGCGCTCAAAAACAGCGCATTCACTCCGATGCCTACCCCATCTTAAAACAGGGAAAATGTGCCAAATGTGGAACATGCGCTGATGTGTGCCCTGTCGGCGCGGCAACGATGGCCGCCGGGGAATATCCGGAATACGATCTGGATGCGTGCATCGGATGTGCCCAGTGTATCGCAATGTGTCCCGAAGTAGCCCTGAAAATCTTTTGGTCCACCAGCGAATCGGCCTTCCAGGAAAAACTTGTCGAAGCCGCCGCAGCCGTATGGAAAATTATCGGAGACAATACACTTATCGTGAACGCCCTTATCGGAATTACGAAGGATTGCGATTGCATGACGGGTAATAATCCTGTAATCGCTCAGGATATCGGCTTCGTTGGGGGTTACCATCCAGTCACCGTGGATCGGGAATCGATAAGGCTGGTCGGAGAAGATGTTTTCAGCGGGGCTCATCCGGGCGTTCCATGGGAGAGGCAATTCGCGTATGCGCAAGAGATAAGATTTATTGAAAACTCCTGAGAATGGATTCAGCATGAAAACCTCTATAATATTAAGGACAACCGGCCGGGAACAACTGATCGATATAACCGATCAGATCCGGAGAGTCATTTCCGAACATGGCCGTGATCACGAACTCTGCGCAATGTATGCCATGGGAGCTACGGCGGCTATAATGATACAGGAAAACTGGGATCCAAACATCCAAACCGATGTCATCTCCTTTCTGCAAAATATCGTACCGAAGGGCAAATGGCTGCATGACAGGATAGACGGAAATGGCGATTCTCATATTAAAGCGGGAATTATCGGTCCTTCTGAAATGGTGCCGATAGAGGGGGGCAAACTTTTACTAAGCACCTGGCAGAACATCTTTTTCTGTGAATTTGATGGCCCGAGAGAAAGAAGGGAAGTCGTTGTCACTCTTATATAGAGATGTTCAAGCATAAATTTCTTTGAGCGGTCATTAAGATGGTTTTTGCGAATAAATCCTGGCGAAGCGGAAGGATAGCGATTCCAACTGTCTGAGCCCGAAGGGCGAGTTTTGAAAAGAACAGTGAGCGAAGGCGAACGAATATAACCGAATCCTTCCTTGCCTTTCTAAGAATCACCGTGGATATCCACGGTGATTCTTTAAATCGCCTGTAGCAAGCCATAGATTTATCAAAAAGCATCTTAGGCAAGCGAAAAGGTGTTTATGCGAGGGCACATTACCCGAAACGTGAAACTGGCGAATATTTTGCTTATCGCCCGCACACTCCGCCGCAAGTAGAGGGCAATTCACCAATTGTTCAGTTCAATCACCTCTCGCCTTCACTTCAAAGACCTGACATAAATGGGATTTGAAAATATCCACGGCCTGAACCTCCCCCAGGATTTCAGGTACGCTTCTACCCTGTAAACGCCGCTTTCCGATACATGACATCGAAGTTCGCGACCTATCTCTTCACCGAAGACCTGGCCGTCTTTTATAATGCGGATCCGGGACTGCCGGGGGGTTCTCGCGATCAGAATGGCCCTGTCCTTTAACTCATAGTCATCACCCATTGTGGCGCGATTCTTTTCATCGGAAATGAAAAAAGAGAAACTCTTTGCCGGACAAAAACATTCCAGGGCCACATAGGCGCGCCCCATGCGGAGGGCCTCCAGGAGCGTCCTTACATCATCCTGATCCCTGCCCGAGAGAGGCTCTTCCAACAAAATATGAGTCCGTATAAAGGTGAAAGCCTTTTTAAAGGGAAATATCTTCAGCCGCAACCCTAATATCCTGAACAGTGTGCAATGGTTGTCAAGCTCGCCGATTCCAACAACCCTTCTTTTTTGATTAAGGCTGTCCCACCACTTCAGAGTAGTTTCCTTCGGCCCTCGCAGGACATGAGCCGGGAAAAAATAATTCTTCAACACTCCGGGGAACCTGTCCAGTGAAGACTGCCAATCTGTCATGAAATCCCATATCCCGATCCCCGTATATCCGGAAACCTCCCGATCCATCCAGGGAAAATGTTTCACGTGAAACATCTCTGTCCCGCCATGATCAGGGTGGGCTATAAAACCGATACCCCCTTTTTTTATCACTTCATCAATATAATGTTGTGGAGGTTCGTCGCTTTCTTCTTCGACAAAGATAGGCTCCTCGATACCGAAGGCGATGTAGTGGTTGAAACGGGGAGATATCTCCTGACCGACTATGAGCAAAACCTCTCCATGCCACCCCTCTTTCCCCTTCGCTTCCAGAGTAGAGTGGTCGGTAAGCATTAAGAAATCAATATCTCTTTCCCCCGCTGCCGCCATGATCTCCGATACAGCGGTGGTGCCGTCAAAGGAGTGCTCGGAGTGAAAATGGACAATGCCCGTATAATCATACAATTTCATTGCTCTCTAATGACCTCAATGGGCAGTGCCGGCAATCCGGTTTCTTTTTGCAGTAATGCTTCCCCGCGTTCACCAGAAGGGCGTGGTATTGATTATACAATTCGACATCTTTCGGTAAATTATCCATGAAGAGTCTCTGAATCTTTCCATAGCTCCAACTATCTTCTATGATTTTCTCCCTTCCCATTATCCTGCGCGTGTAGGCGTCTACTACAAATATTTTTCTGTGTCCCCCGTAGAGTAGAATGCTGTCCGCCGTTTCTTCACCAATTCCATTTACTCCCAGTAATCGTTCACGAAGCAGCCATGTTTCCTCCTCAAACATGCCTTCCATGCTTCCATTATATTCATCATGCAAGAAGGCCAGAAAAGACTTCAATCTCCTGGTCTTTATATTATAGTAGCCTGATGGCCTTATAAGTTCTGCTACTGTCTCGTCCTTTGCATGAAAAAGACTTTCCGGCGAGAGGATGTCGGCCTCTTTCAACCGGGCGATTGCCTGTTCTGCGTTCTTCCAGTTTGTATTCTGTGTCAACATTGCTCCCACTGCAATCTCGAAAGGTGTCTCTCCCGGCCACCATTTTAGATCACCAAAATGAGCATTTAACTTCTGATAGATGGTTAAAAAACGTTTCCCCGATTCAGCCATTTTGCACTCGTACAACATATTATCAGTCTTTTCGGTATGGAAAGATTTATGGTGGAAGGGGCGGTTTCCGCCCCTTCCAAAAGGATTTATGCAGAATATCGGATGTTTTTTTACTGCTTACGAATCACCGTGAAAAATTTCATGTCTCCCCTTCTTACAAGCAAAAGCACACTGTCTTCCGATTCCACATGTGACATTATCCCCAGATATTCTTCAAGAGAGGCAATCCTTGTTCTGTTGACCTGGAGGATAATATCCTCGCCCTTTATCTGAGCTTCGGCTGCCGGACTTCCTCTTTTTACCTCTGTGACAATTACACCAGAAACATCTTTGAGTCCGAGGTGTTTCGCTATTTCAGGGGTTATTCCCTGCACGGTCATCCCAAAGTATTCCTTGCTCTTCTTCGCTCCAGCCACAGTTCCCTTCTCCGGACGTTCCGTTACCTGAACGGTAAGTGTTTTTGCCTTACCGTTTCTCAATAGCTTTACTTTTATTTCTTTTCCAACTGCAACCCCTGCAACAATCTTCAACAGTTCGTGAGTATTTTTAATTTCCTGCCCTTCAATCTCTATTATGACATCTCCCGTCTTTATGCCCGCTTTATCAGCCGGATCCCCTTTAAACACGTCTGCTATGAGAGCGCCCTCTTTTGTCTTGATGCCCAGTTGTTTCGCAATATCTTCCGTGATGTCCTGTACCGAAACACCAAGCCATCCGCGAACTACCTTCCCCTTCTCCTTGAGCTGCGCCATTATTATTTTTGCCATATCTATCGGTATCGCAAAACCTATTCCCTGTCCCTTTGCAATGATAGCCGTATTTATTCCCACTACCTCCCCTTTCAGGTTAAAGAGGGGGCCTCCGCTGTTTCCCGGGTTAATGGAGGCATCGGTTTGAATGAAATCGTCGTATGGCCCCGCCCCTATTACGCGTCCCTTTGCACTGACGATACCCGCCGTTACCGTTTGTTCAAGCCCGAAAGGGTTCCCTATGGCAACGACCCAGTCGCCAACACGAATTTTTGATGAATCTCCGAGTTTTGCAACGGGAAGATCATTTTTCGCATCGATTTTTATCAGCGCTATATCCGTCTTCTCATCCTTGCCCTTTATCTCCGCAGCGTATTCTTTGCCATTGGAAAGCTTTACCAGTATTTTGTCCGCTTTCTCCACCACATGATTATTTGTAAAGATGTAACCATCCTTGCTTATAATAAATCCTGAGCCAAGGCTCCTCTGCTTGAATTGTCTTTCAGGGATATCCTCGAAAAATCTCCGGAAAAATTCATCGCCACCAAAAAATTTTTCAAAAGGCGACCCTCTGAATGGTGAACCAAATGAACCCCTGCCACCCGAGCTCACTGTCTTGGTAGTACTGATATTAACTACAGCCGGTTTCAGTCTTTCCGCCAGATCGGCAAACGATAAGGGTACTCCCATAGTATCAACATGGGACGCGGCTGCAGCATCACTCTGATATAGACCCAGAGGTACCGTTGAAAATTTAATCGCTCCAATAAAAGATATGACCAATGTCACGATAAAAAACCAAAGAAGCAATGTAAGGAACTTCTTTCTTTTTATATTTTTCTCCCCGCTCATTAGAGTCCTCCTCTTAATAGTCTTCCGTTTTCTCCCCAGAAAAATTTCCTGCGTATAGATGTAATTTGCCTATTCTTCCCACAATGTCAAATGTCTTTCTTTGTTGATGCCGATTCTCATTTAAAGGCACTCGATAGATTATTACATCTCTCTCTTAACGGAATTCGAAAGCGTTCCCACCTTTTCAATCTCAACAGTTATAATGTCACCCTCCCTGAGGAAAACGGGCGGTTCTCTTGTAAAACCTACACCATCCGGTGTGCCCGTCATAACAACCGTCCCCTTCAGCAGTGTCATCGACCTGCTGATGTCGCTGATTATAGTCTTTGTATCGAAAAGCATATCGGATGTAGATGAATCCTGCATAATCTCACCGTTTAAGATCGATCTTATTCGCAGATCATCGGGATCTTCAACCTCGTCTTTTGTAACCAGAGAGGGGCCCATGGGGCAGAATGTATCAAAACTCTTTCCCCGCGCCCATTGCTTCTTCTGTTTGTGCTTTTGCCAATCCCGTGCGCTGACATCGTTTGTGCATGTATATCCGAAAATATAGCTGTCCACTTCCTCTGGAGGCACATTCTTTGCGTCCCTTCCTATCACCACGGCAAGCTCCGCTTCAAAATCTACTTCATCGGGTCCCGCCTCGGGGAGAATTATATCGCTGCCATGGCCCGTTACGCTATTGGTCCCCTTTATAAATATAACCGGCTGCTCAGGCTTCTTAACTCCGGTCTCACCGGCATGCTTTCCATAATTCACACCCAGCGCGATTATATTGGGCGGTTCTACGGGGGATAATAATTTCCCGATTTTTTCAACCCTCTCCGTTACCTCAAATCTGTCGAAAATATCTCCTTCTATTACGCTGGCTTCGTCTTCCCGTTTCCCCTTGATAACGCCGCGGAACAACCGCCCATCTTCTGTGAAAAATCTTACTATTTTCATCGTTCCTCCATATTCATTAATGATTCTTCCCGCTTACGAAAATTCGTATCCCTTCTCTTCCCTTGAAATCTCCTATAGCGTGCGCTCACCCTCTATTAAATAGTTTACAACGTAGTCATGGATGGCATCTTCCAGGGTGCGAAAAGCGATATCGCATCCCTGAGCTCTGAGCTTTTCCATCTTCGCTTCCGTAAAATACTGGTACTGATTCCGGATAGACTCCGGCATTTCTATATATTCAACGTCTGCTTGTTTTTCCAGCGCTTGAAAGACGGCCTGTACCAGGTCATTCCAGGTGCGGGCATTGCCCGTCCCGAGGTTGAATATTCCCGTAACATCACGCTTTTGAATCAGCCACCATAAAACCTCGACACAGTCCTTAATATAAATAAAATCTCTCTTCTGCTCTCCGTCTCCATATTCTTCCCGATAAGATTTAAAAAGTCTTACCCTCCCCTCGCTTTGAATCTGTCCAAAAGATTTATGAACAACGCTTCTCATTTCGCCTTTGTGGCATTCATTGGGGCCAAATACATTAAAGAATTTAATGCCCGCAATTTTTCCTTCCAATTCATTACGGAGGACCCACAGATCGAACAATTGTTTTGAATATCCGTACATATTTATGGGTTTCAGGGCTTTACTCACCTCATCGTCATCGGAGAAACCGGAACTGCCGTCACCATAAGTTGCCGCCGAGCTGGCATAAATGAATCGTATATCCCTTTTCAGCGCCCACTCGGCAAGCATTCTGCTATATCGGCAGTTATTCTCCATCAGGTAATCCGCATCTCTCTCTGTTGTGGAAGAACATGCCCCCATATGAATCACGGCATCAACAGAATATGGCACCCTGTCCTCGCAGATCATCTGCAAGAAAACACCTTTGTGTAAATAGTCGACATAATCCAGATTTACCAAATTTTTCCATTTTTCTGTTGTACCCAGTTCGTCGACAACAATAATATCGTCGATCCCCTCTTCGTTCAGTTTCCAGATCATGGCGCTACCGATAAATCCGGCGCCACCCGTTACAATAATCATCTATATCCACTCCTCAAACCATATCACTGTATTTTATTTCCATCTTCTCCCTGCAGAACACGCCTGACCTTCTCCATATCTTCCGGTGAATTAACGGAGAGTGAATGATATTGCGTCTCTACAGCCTGTATATGCAATCCCGCCTCAAGAATACGTAACTGTTCCAGCTTCTCCATATTCTCTAATGTCGCCTCCGGTTGTATTGCTCATCGCCGGTCCTTTCCTGGAGGTGTATTCCTTAGGGATAACAGTCTGGTATGCCCAAGGTTCCTTATGGATCTGCATTTTTCTGATGAAGAGACGCATAATCTCTCGTCTTTCCTTTGCCATACAGATCAACCTGCCGGCAGATTCCCCTTATGATCTTGACGTCTTTTGAGCATAGCTTCGTCCTTGAGAAAAATTTTTTGATGGACGTCATCCAGTACTCCGGGTTTTCGGGATTGATGAAATTGATCTTTATAAATATCTCTTTCAGGTGATCAAACATGTCCCCCTTCTCTTTTGAAGTAGCCAGCCTGGGAGAAAAGGTGCCGATGGCACCATTTTCGGCAACAAAGATTTCATAACAGAGTAACATGACAGCATGTGAGAGATTGATCGATCTTAGCTCCCCTGATGTGGGAATAGTAACCAAAAGATCACAATATCTCAGTTCATTATTTGTAAGACCCCTATCCTCTGGCCCGAATAAGAGGGCCACTTCATTTCTATAAGAGATAGATACCAGTTGTTCCGCCATATTTCGAGGCGTTACCGTTGATCTTTTCAAATTCGTGTTTCCCCATCGTGCCGTTGTTCCAACTATATAATTGAATTGAGCGAGGGCGGAATTCAGTTGATCAAAATACCGGATCTCTTCTATGAGGGCGGACGCAAAATGTGTCGCCGTCCGTTTCATCTCCTCTTTATCATACCCGTTTGCCTTTGTTACCACAAATAGCCTTTTAATCCCCATATTCATTGCGCTGCGAGCAACAAAACCAATATTCGCGGAGCTTTTCGGCCTGTTGAGAACAATAGTGAGATTTCCTGTTTCTACCTTGTTATGCATATAATTTCTTAAGATATCCTACACCCTGACACTGCAGGATTGTCCAATATTGTAGCGCCTTCTCAATAACTGTTACGTCCCTGCAATTCGTAAACTTTCATATCCAAAAATTTATAATCGCCATAGGGTATATCAATCTCTCGAACTTCCAGGAGAGATTGGGCTGCTCGCAGGGTCTTTTCACTGATCAGGATACTGTTTGGAATCGTCTTCGTAAGTTCCTGCAGGCTGAACACGGTATTCACCGAATCGCCAATCACCGTGTAGTCCATCTTTTTTTCAAATCCTATATTTCCGACGCCGGCCTCTTTTTTGAAGTGCCTGTTCAAGCCCTCAATGGCATGTCGCATAGCCAGCGCAGCATTAATGCCATTGTCCGCATCGGTAGGGCTTGATACGGGTGCGCCAAATATCGCCAGGAAACCGTCGCCCAGATATTTATCAACTATCCCATGATTGGCAAATACGATACCTCCCATGGTTGAAAAAAAGTGATTCAAGATAGCCACTGTTTTCTGGGAACCGATATCCATGGCAAGGATTGAAAATCCCCGCATATCTATATTGAGAAGTGTTAGCGTTCTAAACTCTTCGATGAGCACCTTTTCTTGTTCCGATCCGTGGATAATCTTTTCCACTATCTCCTCGGGAACAAACTTCTGGAACATTTGCCGTATTCCTCTTTCCTGTTCAGCCATGGAAACTGTTTCCCTGTAAAGACGGGCATTTTCTATCGCAATACTAACAGATGAAGCGATCGACTGTAAAAGGTACTTATCATTTATTCCAAAAATCCCACCAATTTTATTTATAACTTCTATGACCCCTATAACCCTTCCCTGTGAAATGATGGGAACGCATAATAGCGTCCTTGTTACAAAACCCGAATATTCATCCACGTCGGGATCAAACATGGAAGAATTTTCTACATTGTTTTCTATCACAGCTTCCCCGAGGGCCGCCACATATCCGGCAATGCCCTGGCCGAGCTTTACGTCAACCTTCTTAAGCTTTTCAATATCTACGTTGAGAGCAACTTTGAATTCCATATCCTTGCCATCAAGAAGTAATAACGAACCCGCCTCCACATTTATCACCATCTTAATCATGTCCATTGTATATTGGAGTACCTTTGTCATTTCAAAAGTAGACGAAGCAAGCGCACTTCCAATCTGCTTTATCGTATCCAACTCATTGCTTCTTTTTAGTACCAGGGAAGACAATCTGTTCTTCTCAACGGCGAGCGAAAAAACATCTGCGATATGTTCCGTATACTCTCTGTATTTTTTGAGATCCTTTGCGTCTTCCATACAGAATATCAAGACACCAATTATCGTTCCCCCCGTAACCAGCGGAGTAATAATATAGCCCTTATTATTATCATTTCCCAGAATTTCTTTGTCCGTATCATTGGATAGTCGAGCAACGTCCTCCACAATGACCGTGTTCCCCTGCTTGAACACCCTATCGATTGCTGATCCCGCCATCTTGTAGCTCGTTCCCTTCGATATGCTGGTCTCAGCGGAAGCGAACAAATCGAGTATTACTATCTCATCGGTTGCATTTTCATCGGTAACCATTAAAGCTGCCAGCGTGAAGGGAACAATCGCTTGAATTTCTTTGAAGAGAGCCTGATAAAGCTCATTGTCTATCAGGCTTGAACTCAGTATCTTAAATAGTTTCCCCGCTGCCTGCAGTTTCTGCGTGCTGTCTTCATCCTCTTTTTGGAGACGAAGATTTTCATATGTAAAGGCCGCATTGGACAAGAGCGGCGTAAGCGCTTCAATCTCTTCCTTAAGAAAGGGCGAATCATTGCTTCGTTTCGAAATATTGAGTACGCCTATAATATCACGCATCGCCTTGATCGGCATACAGACGAAAGATTTCGAACCATACTGGGACCGGTTCATCCTTCCGAAACGGTCATCCGACTCCACATCCTCTATAACAAGGGGTGACTTATTTATTACCGCATACTTGGCAATGCTCGTCTCAAAATCGATCCGGTCTCCCACAGAGATCTTATCCTCCAGACCGATAGCGGCCCTTACAACAAAAGATTTCTCCTGAGAATCATCTTCAAGAGCAAGAATAGAACCCATATCGGATTTCATCAGCTTGAGCGCCCTTTCCAAGGTGACGCATAATAGTTCGTCCGGATTAAAGGTTATATAACATAAGTCTGAAAGTTCCTTGAGAACGGATACCTCGGAAATTTTTCTTTCAAGTTTACCATAGGTCTCTTTAAGATGATCCTCATAAGTGTGAAATGATTGAATAATGCTGTTCAGTTCATCCCGTTCCTCTCCGGATTGAACCAAAGACGTTTCACTTGCTACGGCACTTGAAAGATCAGTTGAAATCTCTTTTATCTTCTCGAAAAGGGTACGCAAAATAATAAAGCCGAGAAAGGAACATAGTAGAAAGATAATGAAAAACAGGAGTATATAAATATTTTCCAGCAGATTATATGTAACGACGAAGTAGAGGAAACCGAAAACGGGTATCAGAAAAAAAAGTCCGAAGATTATATTGAGCTTGTAGTACAGGTCTTTTTTTTCCAATGACAGGTCTTCGAACCATTTGACAAGTTTCATATTTCCATTCCTTTCTGGAAAATATAAAATTTCATATTAAGCAACACGTACTGATAAAAATAAATCTGGTTCTGTTCCAAGGCTATGCTACCACCTGTTTCATCCTCCATATACTTAATACCAAAAACTATTATGATTCTAACACATTGACTCTCTTGAGTCTATTCTAAATCTCAAATATAAATCAAGTTATTATTTCGTGGGAAGATCATATCGGTATGGAGAGTTAAATTTGAGGATAAAAAACTAAAGACGACTTCGTAAAAGTCCAGCTTCTGCGTTCCGCTGCATCCTTCGTCACTGCGGCGTACCGTAAGTATGCCTCATTCCTCGGGATTTGCGCGCCTTGATCTGAACAGCGAGCGCAATCCCCGCTGCTTGCGGCGGGGTTAGCGAGCGAATATAAAATAAAAATATTCCTCAACAGTCGGAGATTCCCCGCAACAAGTTGCGGGAATCTTCAATTTGGAGCTTTTTACTTTGCCGTCCAATCTTGACTTTCAAGTAACTTAAATCTGCAAATCTTTCTAGCGTTGCCCCTGGACACATATCTGTGGGGCACAGAGACCCCATGCGATATAACAAGTTACTTCCAATTATCATGCCGACGTGTCGGCATAGCGTAGCTTTTTACGAGTACATCAACTAAAGAAACATTGACAAATAAGGCAGCTTGAATCTAAATGTAAAAAGAGAACCCTAAAATAGACATTAAAGTTAACAGAGGATAAAAACCCCTTTATGTTTACAGGTTTCAGTGAGATATTAATCTCACCTGACAGGTGAAACCAAAAACAAAAAAAGGGGTTGGAGCGATGATACAACAGACGGTAATGCCATTCAAGTTAAAAAGGACGGAAGAAAGGATGACCCCGAGGAGTGGTCTTGTTCTTTATGCGGAATTTATGAAAGCGATGGGAGTGGATGAGATGTTATCCGCACATTTTCCGAGTCTTGGTTCCGGGAGAGGGTATGCGGCATCAGATTACGTAAAGCCCCTTTCACTTGTTCTCTATGGAGGTGGTGAAACGATAGAAGATATGCGTGAGATACGTGAAGACGGTTCTCTGAGGCAAGCAATTGGATCAGGCAATATTCCCAGTTCTTCTGCTACAGGGGATTGGCTGAGGCGGATGGGTCAGCGTGGCG
>JAUVXT010000124.1 GCA_030603465.1 Deltaproteobacteria bacterium | reverse complement strand
CCCATGGGTTCGGGATGATCATCAATAAACAAATGTACTTTGGATGAGTCGAATTCAGAGAATCCAAGGTGTATTATGGGAATGAATGACGTCTCCGCGCGGCATTATGTCCCTGAAAATACCCTTACCTTTACCATTCCCCTGAAACGATTTGAGGAAATGGTTGGTAATATGGATGAAAGCTTTCTGATAACAAAGTCGTGGGAAATGGTCAAAAAGCGAATGGGGTAAAGCATGTTACTTTCGAGAGAAGAGATTGAAGACACGTTGCAACGATGGAATGCGGCCTGGGACAATCATGACCTGGAAGAGATCATGCAATTCTTTCATGATGATATATTATTTGAAAACTGGACCGGCGGAAAGGCCCTGGGGAAAGAGGCTCTCCGGAAGGCATGGACACCATGGTTCGAAAATCATGGCGGATTCCGCTTTATGGAAGAGGATACTTTTATTGACGAAAAGGAACAAAAGGTTCTTTATCGTTGGCTGCTCGAGTGGCCTTCCTTTGAGAGAGGTTATGAAGGAAAATGGGAAAAGCGCCGGGGTATCGATATCATGCACTTCCAAGACGGAAAAATCATAAAAAAACTGACCTATTCGAAAACGACGATTGAGATAGAAGGGGAAAGGCTACCGCTGCGAAGATAGGCGCTATCCCTATTTTCCTGCAGACATCTAAGGGTGAATTGATAATAAAAATTGTAGAGGCGGAGGAAAAGACTAAAATGGCGCTTATCGCTGCGAAGGGCATGGTTATTAATAAAAAACACCGTTCTAAGAGAAGATTTTTGATTTTGAAAAGAAAGATGGGGGCAGCCTGACGATTGATACAATCTGGCTCCATCGGGCTAACAGCAGGGGCTTCACCCGTGAAGCCGAGGTGACAAAGGAGAAATCATCGATATGGCGCAGAAGACGGCAAAAAAATATTCCCGTATTGCCTGGCTCTACGATACATTCGAATACCCTTTTGAAATGATGCTCTTTCAGAAACTTCGTGCTGAAGCAATTTCATGCGCAAAAGGGAAAACGCTGGAAGTAGGCGTAGGTACCGGTAAAAACCTCCCTTACTACAGTCCTGAAATTGAATTGACCGCCGTCGATTTCAGCGCGGGAATGCTCAAGGTAGCGTTAGAAAAGCACAAAGATATTCCGTTAAAAGGGCTCACACTCCTTGAAATGGATATACAGAATCTTTCCTTTGAAGACAACTCCTTCGATACGGTCGTCAGCACCTTTGTCTTTTGTACCGTTCCTAACCCGATAGCAGGGTTAAGGGAACTTCACCGTGTATTAAAGCCGTCGGGAAAAGCGATTTTTCTGGAACACATGAAGAGCAGTAATTTCCTGATCAATGTCCATTTATACATTATGAATATGTTTTCAACGATGATTTTAGGAACTTCGATGATCCGCGAAACGCAGAAGAACATTGAATCGGCCGGTTTTACGATTCAATCCGTTGACAACAAGGCTTTCGATATTGTTCGCCTTATTGTCGCCGGGAAGAAATAGAAAGACATCCGGACATTCTTTCAGGTCTTAACCTTCGCTAATCACGCCTGATTGAAATGGCATCCTCTACCTGAAACATTCATAAAAACAGGACGCTTGATCCCACGATAACCTCTCTTGCCTTTGGAGACCAATTTTGCTAAAGAGACAATCAGAGTTTATGGGATTATAGAAACTTTTAAAAAGGAAAGAAAAAGATGAGCTCGAATATAGAGAATATATGTATTGCAGGTGTCGGCGGTATCGGCGGATATTTCGGAGGAATAATCGCCCATGAAATATCACAACAAAAGGACACAACTCGAAGCGTCTCTTTTATTGCCCGCGGCGCCCATTTAGAGGAAATCAGGAAGGACGGACTGATCCTTAATACGGTGAAGGGAGACCGGCTGATTTGTAAACCCACACTGGCCACCGATGATATAGGCCAAATCCCTTCCCCCGATTTGTGTCTCCTCTGCGTAAAAAGTTATGACCTGGATAATATCGCGATGAGCCTGGAGAAAGTTGTCACCGACAACACAATAATAATACCACTTCTTAACGGCGTCGATATTTATGAAAGGGTCAGGCGACATTTGAAGAAAGGGATTGTTTTACCCGCCTGTGTCTATATCGGAACCAGCATAGAAAAGCCCGGTGTCGTCAGACAACAGGGGGGGACGGGGCTCATCCTGTGTGGTAATGACCCGGAGGTAAAAGACTTCAACCCGGAAGTCCTGCAGGTTTTCTTCGACAGTATGGGTCTGAACTTGAAATGGAATGCAGATTCTTTTCCCGACATATGGGAGAAATATGTCTTCATAGCGGGATTCGGACTGGTCACGGCCTATTCGGGGAAAACCATAGGAGGGGTTTTCGCGAATAGCGAATTAAAAAATATGGCCCTTCAGATAATGGATGAGATAGTGTCGATTGCCAAAAAACGAGGAGTCACACTGCCCGAAAACATTGTCGCCGAGTCCCTGGAAAAGGCAAACAATTTCCCCTACGAAACGAAGACATCCTATCAAAGGGATGTGGAGGCAAAACGAGAGAGGAACGAAGGAGACCTGTTCGGAGAAACAATTATCACGATGGGCCGACAGCATGGAATACCGACGCCTGTCACCCAATCGGTCTATTCGAAAATTGGGAAATAAATCAGGAGAAAAATATCAGGCGGATGCTTGCGACAAGGACAAAGGCCAAAATCAACTTCTCAAAAAGACTGGATGAAAGCTTTTTGTGAATAAAATATCCTGCAAAGCTTCCCGCAATCATGACGGGTATCATCCAGAACGCAAATATTATTAAGTCCGGCGTCAATAAACCTATCTTCCAGTAGATCGCATTCTTTATGCAGTCGGCCACAAAGTAAATCGCCACGATGGTGCCCACAAAGGCGGTCTTGGAAAGATTCATCGAAAGCATGTAGATGGAATAGACGACCCCTCCCGTATGAACCATGAAGGTAATAACACCTCCTGCGAGCCCTGCAGCGACTCCCATCCATTTTCCCGGTATATACTTTTTCTTTCCGCTCCTGTTTAGAAACCGGGAAAGATAGTTATGCACTAATTGATGAACTGCAAAGACACCGCAGATGAACCCCACGACCTTTATAAATAACCAGTCCGGCATGTAGCTCATGATTACGGCGCCGAGGCCTATACCCACCACACTACCCGAAATCAGGATCAGGAAAACAGCCTTGTCGATCTTCTTACAGTAATGGATCATTGGCAGGATATCCGATATAAGCATGACGGGTCCCCCGAGGGCAATCGCCACCTTTGGGGGAATGACAAGGCAGAGGCCCGCAGAAAAAAATATCCCCGACCCTACACCGATACTGGTTTTGACCAGGCAGGTCAAAAGAATAATAACGGCTATAGATACAATTTGGGGAAATCCGAATTCAATACCCATAAAAAATCCATGGTCGATTCATACGTAACAGTCAAAATTTACACTTTTTCACTTATTGACAGACGAGTAAATAATTCCCCTTAACTTGTCATTTCGGGTGGAATGAGAAATTTTTCCAATACAACATGGCAACAATATAAGATTTTTCCCTGCAATCGATCCGTCTGCCGTGCCGGCACAGTCAGGAATGGCCTATCTGCCGGGGGTACCCCTGACCCTGCCTCCAAGGCGGGGTCAAAGGACACAATACAATTAAATTGTTTTCTACCGGGAATCCCCCCAACCCTGTGGGCGGGGAGCTTCGTCTCTATCCTGCAGGGCTTTCCTGCGGGGCCGTTACGGAATTCTGTGCCGCCTTATAGTTTAACCAGCCAAAGACCGCAAACAAGACAAGCCCGGCAAGGTCACTCTTTATTTCAGGAATAAATGTGCAGAGTCCCGATATCAGAAAGATTATTCTCTGCCACCCGTTTAATCTACTGAAGAAATACCCCTCCATGGCAAATACGAGCGCGAGTGTGCCTACGACACCGGTAATGAATGACCAGACAACGAACGCAGGAGGACCGATCATGAGAAAGGCCGCATTATATACAAATATGTAAGGCACCAGGAATTTTACAATCCCCAGTTTTGACGCAATTACCCCTGTCATCATCACCCTTCCTCCCGAAATTGCCGCTCCCGCATAGGCGGCCAGCGCCACAGGTGGAGTGATCGCACTCAACAAAGCCGAGTAGAAGACAAACATATGCGCCACGATCGGTTCAATGCCGAAGTGTGTAAGGGTGGGAGCCGCTATCATTGCCGCTATGATATAGGCCGGCGCTGTGGGCACACCCATTCCGAGAATTAAACAGGAGATCATCACCATTATGAGGGCGATAGGGAGTATCCCTCCCGAAAGCTCCGTCACGATAGTCACAAATTTTATTCCGAGGCCGGTAACATCGAGCACGCCGACCACGATTCCCGCACAGGCACATGAAACGGCTATGACGATGCTGTTTCTCGCACCCAGGACGAGCGTATGGATAAAGCTCTTCAGAGTCAGACGGCTCTCTTTTCTGAACATAGCCACAATTACAAGGGCCACTATGGCGATAAAGGCCGCCCTGAAAGGTGTAAACCCCTTTATCAAAACGACGATAAGGAGAATCACAGGAATAGTAAAGTGGAAACCCCTCTTTAACGTGTAAACCAGTCGGGGGACTTCCTCTCTGGAGAGTCCTCTCAACCCTTTCTTCAGGGCCTCCACATGGGTGGATGAAAACAGCGCAACATAATACAGTAAGGCCGGAAGAATGGCCGCCTTGCATACTTCCATATATGAAACACCGAGAATTTCAGCCATAATGAAGGCGGCAGCGCCCATGATAGGGGGCATTATCTGACCGCCGGCGCTTGAGGCCGCTTCGACAGCCCCGGCAAATTCTTTGTCGTATCCCGCCTTCTTCATCAAGGGGATTGTAAAGGTTCCCGTTCCATAGACATTTGCGACCGAATGACCCGACACTGTGCCGAAAAGACTGCTGGCAACCACGGCAACCTTGGCCGGTCCTCCCGTGGCACGCCCCACTAAGGCCATACTGAAATCGATAATAAATTGTCCCCCTTTCGTTGTTTCGAGAAATGCCCCGAACAGTATAAAGAGAAAGACAAAGGTTGCCGAAACGCCTATGGGAACTCCGAAAATAGCCTGCGGTGTCAGAAACATATGATCAATGAAGACCAGGGGAGGGGGTGATCGTATGGTAAAGGGATAGGGGAAATAGTTCCCATACAGGGCATATACTATAAAAAAAATGGCAATAATGGGAAGCGCCCACCCGACCACTCGCCTTGCAGATTCTAGGGTTAGCAAGATCAACACGATACCGAATACGATATCTGCTATGGTTATGGGTCCATAATACCACTCCCTGCCAACGATTCTGTCGTGATGGTAGAGCAGATATATTCCGATCATCATACAAATAGCGGCCAGAGGAATATCTATCAGGGCATTTTTGTTTGCCGACCACTTCTTATTGGTAGGATACACAAGAAAAGCCATGATCATTAGAGACATCAAGTGGATCGTTCGCTGCATATATGCCTCAACTACACCAAACCCACCGGTATAGAGATGGAAAAGGCTGAGGCATACTCCTATAACAACAACAGTAGCTTTGATAGATTTTACTAAAAAGGTATTTTCTTCACCGATAGTTCTTTCTTCTGACACCATATCCTCCTCACATAATACTCATAGACAGATGTTAATCCACATGCTTGACATACAGTTCAGGCTCTCGCATATCATTCTTAAGAGAAAAGCTGTTTACGATTTCAAAAAATTAGAATACACCATTCTGGTATAATGATAGGCTCGCCTGGCAGCGCTAAACGGGTAAATCAAATCTTTTTACATAAAAGCTCGTAAATATTTAAAGCTCTCCACAACCAGTTGCGGGGGATCTCCGACTGGTAAGGAAAATTTTTGTTTTTTATGCGCTCGCTCTTCAGTTCAAGAACCATCATAATAAAGCCAAAAAAATGTGGCTACCCCTCTGTTCAGAAAGGCAGCCACGTCGATTTTCTCACTTAGGGTGTTTCAATGCCCCGGCTCTGATAGAACTTAAGAGCTGCCGGATGGAGGGGCAGTTTCAGAGTTTTGGCCATGCCTTCTGCCGTAAAATTGGACAGCGCATTATGGTGTTTCGCATATTTATCGGCATTGTCGGCAAGGGCCGTCAGTATAGCCGTAACTACCTCATCGGAAACCTTGGCGCCTACAATGACCTCGCCTGAATCGGCAGGGCACACTGTATCTTCATCAATTCCCGGATAGGTTTTGCCGGGGATTGCACCTTTACCGAAACCGAACTTCTTATTCAAGATGTCGAAAAATTTATCGTCCCACTTCAAAATCTTCATCGCCCTGGAATTCGTCAGATCCATGGCCCATCCAATTTTTTTGACTCCCACGGCCAGGATGCCGTCGGCATGACCATCCTTTACCAGGCTCACGGCATCACCCCAGGCAACGTGGTTCATCTTTCCACCCCACTTTTCGAGATCTTTCCAGGCATAGCCTTGAGACGCGAATATATTTCTCCACATGAGTTCCGTGGTGGTTCCCTTATTAATGGTACAGAGTTTGATGGCGGGTTTCTTGGCGAACAGTTCTCCCACAGTGTCCACGGGCACTTCTTTTCTCACTATGGCAAAGTAAAAGAGTCTGTCCTGCGTGCTGTAAAATGCCTTCACATTGGGCAACGGTTTCTCAAAAGGCGCTTTTTGGGCCGCTGCCAGAGAACACATCGCAACGGTCGTGCTGGCAATATCAAGCTCACCTTTATCGGTTCTCGGAAGATTTCCTACCCACCCGCCGGGAACAACCGTTACGTCCATTCTTTTATACTCATCCTTTATCACCTTTGACATGCCGGTCATTACCATGTAACCGATTCCGCCAACAGCGCCTCCACCGGCCTTAAGTACGGCGGTAATCTTTTTTGACGGGCCAGCCGCCAATGTAGCTGAAGAAAACACAAGCGTAATGGCAAAAAAGATTACAAAAAACAACGACAAAAATACTACTTTTCTCTTCATATCTTGCTCCTTTCTTATTGTCCCCAGCCGGTTCGCCGGAGATGTAACGTTTTCACCATGGAATAATATTAGTTAATATTATTCCCCTGTTAGCACACATCAGATAAAAACTTTCCAACAGCGAAATTCTAACTTACAACCGATTGTTTGTCAATCAAAAAAACCTTCCTTTAAAAAGAGAAAAATTCTATGTTTTTTAAGCCTTTTTAATCCCCCGATCACTACTGTCCGGTTAAGAGTCGAATAAATTCAATTGGTTACTGATGATGGGTTCTTTTTCTTGTTTAAGGGCATCGCTAACCAGTTGAATGATGGGCTTTTTCTCAAAAATATTGACC
>JAUVXT010000288.1 GCA_030603465.1 Deltaproteobacteria bacterium | reverse complement strand
CTGTGTCTTTATCGCATTCTCAGAGGTACCGTAAAAGGCCTTGATTCTCAGATGTTGTTTGATCCATTTGAAAAAGAGCTCTACTTGCCACCGACATCTGTAGAGATCCGCGATAGTTTTTGCCGGAAGCGTAAAATTGTTGGTGAGAAAGACCATCCGTTTGTTGGTATTCACATCGAGATACCGGATTCTCCGTAGTTTTTCCGGGTAGTTCTTTTGAGCATAGAAGTTCTGGGGCACAATGGTTTGGTCGCATTGAATCCCTGTTGATTTGTCGATGGTGTGAGAGTACAGTCTCCTGAAGTTGAAATTGCGTTTGGCCCGTATCACGAAAAATCCCGAAGTTTGATGAATAGCATAAAGACGAGCGAAGTCGAGATAACCGCGATCCATGATATACATGGCGCCGGCTTCGATTATTAGATGATCGAGGATGTTGACATCGTGAATGCGTCCGTGAGTAATGATAACCACGGTGGGAATGTTGCCACGCAGATCCAGAAGTGTATGCATCTTGACTGCTCCCTTCCTCTTGCGGAATATGGCCCATGGGAACAGGGAGAGACAAAGATCGATTGTGGTGGAATCCAGGGCGTAGACTGTCTGATTCAGTTCCACGCCGAAGCTTTCATTGGAGTACAATTAGTTGCGAAAAGATCGTTTTTCCTGAGTTCATATGTCACCTCCCGCTTAATTGATGCGGAAGTATGACATCCGGGAAGATAAAATTTCAAATCGATTAATGACATTTTTCGCTATGTCAACGCCTAAAAAACCTCTAAAAACAGGAAACCGCTTTCCCTCACAAATTATTGATCAAGCTTTTTACCCCTTCGCGACGAAATGATAATGGCCGCGAATATCAATGCCATTCCCAACAGTTGAAACCTGCCAATCAATTCGGTGAAAAAGAGATATGCCAGTATGGTTGCGCCTATCGGTTCTCCGAGGATTGTAATTGCCACCATACTTGCCTTCAGGTGTTTCAGCGCCCAGTTTAGGGATGTATGTCCTATTAACTGGGGAACAACAGCCAGCAGAACCAAAAAGAGATAGGAATCAGGTTTATATCCGGTAAAGGGGATCTGAAGCGCTATCGATGTTATAAAGAGAAAGATTGCGCTTATGGAATAGACAACCGTTATATAGGTCACAATGTCGAGCCTCTTTCTTACCTTACTCCCCACGATCAGATAGCCGCTCGCCATGACTGCCCCGGCAAGGGCCAGCAGATCCCCGGTGAGCGCCCCATTGTCGGTCAGCGTAATGCCGTGCAAGCCGCTGTCTCCCAGGGCAATCAGGATACTTCCAAAAAAGCAGAGAACGATTCCCGCTATCAGCTCAATATGTTGTTTTTCCTTGAGAAGAAGATAGGAGAAAATTCCGACAAAGATGGGATTGGTCGTAACGAGAACGACGCTGCTCGCCACGGATGTATATTTGAGGGAAGTGATCCAGGTAATGAAATGGAGACTCAGGAAGACACCCCCGAGAAGGGAAAATAATAAATCCTTTCTGTCTATTCCCTTTAGTGTCGATCCCCTGACTTTGAAGATGAAAAGAAGCACCAGCGATGCGATGCCCAGCCTGTAGGTCGCTATCATTATTGCAGGCACATCCGTGCAGAATCTGATAAATATTGATGCGAAGGATATTGAGGTGATTCCGGCGAGGAGAATGGCGATAGTCTTGATCATATGAGCTTTCCTTAACCTGTCATATCCTTTGGAACTAAGTACGATGATAAAATAATATCATTCGGTTCCTGACTCCCATCTGCACGATACCTGTACAAAGGTCGGATTTTTTGCGAGTCCACCATTTATCCGGTGTCTTGAACGATTCCAGGTGAACTGCTATCCGGCTTCCATCCTGGCCAGCGCTTCACGGGCAAGTTCTTCTACAGATCGTTTCAGCAAGGTATGGTTGAGATAGAGCTGAATCTCGGCTGCGTCATCCAGAAGCGTCCCCATGTCCCTGTGCAATTCCTTGCCCTTCACAATGCCTCCCACCCAGGCGGCAAGTCCCCGTACCGTTGCATCGTCTGATTTTAGGAAGAAGGATAATTCCGCGATAATATCCTGAATCAGTTCCGGGCGTACCTGTGACAGTCTGCCCAGTCCCCAGAGGACTCCCCGTTGCAGCGCGGGAAACTCCAGAAAATTATCACCTCCAGGGGTGGCATAGGATACCAGTATCTGTGCAAATTCTGTTGCAAGACCTTCGTGACAGGCCATGATTTCTCCCATCGCTTCGGGGGCTCCCCAACCTAATCCACCGGACTCACTGTTAAGACTCCACATGAGTCGACGCAGGATTATTCGGGCCGATTCCATATCTTCATCTGCAAGACGGGAGACGAAGATGCCGGTAGCGGTAATAACCCTCCATTTTATCTCTTCGTTGGTTTCGCAAAAAAGTGATATGAGTATATTAATTACCTGCAATGAGGGCAAGCTGTTCAGTTCTTCCAGTTTGCTTCCCCAGTTGCCGGAACTGATAATCGTTAGGATCTGCTGCTTCAAAGCGCGCTTGCTCTGCCTTCCTTCAGTCATTATAATTAATCCAGGGTAAACCCCCGGCTCTGCCGGGGGACTCCCAGAGTTTGACATTTCCGGGATTATATGAAAGCCCCTCTAAAAGTGAACCGCTCAGAATTCACAGAAAGAGAGGCTTTCAATGAACAATGATCAGAGT
>JAUVXT010000186.1 GCA_030603465.1 Deltaproteobacteria bacterium | reverse complement strand
TGTCAAAGAGCAGAAACTAAAACTCTTCCTGGACAAAAAACAGGTAGAGGAATTCGATTACAAACTGCGATAAATCAGTTGAGTGTCAGCGATGTCCTGGCACGTAAAATCGTTATCGATGTCGTGGCACTCAACAATTAGATTATAGAATACTATTTTTCAGGAGGACCCCAATTATGAATGTTCTTGAAATGCTAGAAAAGGAACAGATGAGAACAGATATACCCGACTTTAAGTCAGGCGATACGGTAAAGGTGCATGTAAAGATTGTTGAAGGACAGAAGGAAAGACTTCAGGTATTTCAGGGAGTTGTAATACGAAAAAGGAGCAATCAAAACCGTTCCACCTTCACGGTAAGAAAGATATCCTATGGCGTGGGAGTGGAGAGAACATTTCCCATACATTCGCCGGTCATCGACAAGATAGATGTGGTAACTAAAGGAAGGGTAAGGCGCTCAAGGCTCTATTACCTTAGAGGACTCCGGGGAAAGAAGGCAAGGATAAGAGAACTTGGCAGAAGATAATATGCGCAAGTTTGAACTGCGTACAGGTTCGCGCGGTTTTAAAAGTATTGCCGGATGTGACGAAGCAGGAAGGGGACCTCTTGCAGGTCCCGTTGTTGCTGCAGCCGTAATTCTACCTGAAGGTTACACAAACTCCGCAATCCGCGATTCAAAAAAGTTGACCCCTCTCAAGAGGGAAAAAATGTACACGGTAATAGAAGACATTGCCCTTTCCATCGGCATTGGCATCGTGGAGCCCGATGTTATTGACAAAATCAATATCCTCAGGGCGTCATTAATGGCGATGGAAAATGCGGTATTGACCCTCTCTGCACCACCGGACTATATCCTTATTGACGGCATACATGCCATCGATACTCCCGTTCCCCAGGAATCGATCATTAAAGGTGATTCACTCAGCATATCAATAGCCGCCGCTTCCATTATTGCCAAGGTGTCGAGAGACCGCATAATGGACGGCTATCATAACCGGTATCCCCTATACAATTTCATAAAAAACAAGGGATACGGCACCAGCGAACACATAGAAGCGATAAAAAAATATGGCCGCTGCAAAATCCACAGAAAATCATTCAACATCAAAGCTTAATACGAGACAGGTGGGCAAGAGTGGCGAAGACCGCGCCGTCCGTTTTTTAAAGAAAAAGGGCTACAGAATTATTGAACGGAATTACCGGTGTATCTTTGGAGAGATCGACCTGGTTGCGACAGATCAGGATGAAATAGTCTTCGTTGAGGTTAAAAGCAGGAGATCGAAAGACTTCGGCAACCCCGAGGCGGCGGTTGACATAAAAAAACAGAAGAAGATCTCGCGAATAGCCATGAACTACCTGGCGGAAAAAGAGCTGGGCGACCACAATGCGCGGTTTGATGTCGTCGCAATCCATTTTTTACCAGAAGGAGAACGGGTGGAAATCATAAAGAATGCCTTCGATTTTATATCTTAACAAACAGGAAAAGGCGCTATTATGGAAAGAGGAATATTGTACGTCGTTGCCACACCTATCGGCAATCTGGAAGACATTACGCTGCGCGCCATCCGTGTTCTGAAAGAATGCGATCTCATCGCGGCGGAAGACACGCGACGTACCAAAAAGCTCCTCTCTGCCTACGATATCGAAACACCCCTTACCAGCCTCTACGATCAAAATGAAGCTAAAAAGAGCGCCTCTTTGATATCAAAGATGGCATCAGGCAAAAAAATAGCCTATGTCTCCGACGCGGGAACACCCGCCATATCGGATCCCGGTTATATTCTGGTTAGAGAGGCCGTTGCACGTTCCATCGATGTCGTTCCCATCCCCGGCCCTTCGGCGGTTATCGCCTCGCTCAGTGTTTCCGGTCTGCCGACAGACAGTTTCGTATTCTACGCATTTCTCCCATCGCGTTCCGGCAAGAGAAGGCGATTTCTCGAATCGATTTCCCGTGAAGGAAGGACGATGGCATTCTACGAATCGCCGAACCGGCTGATCTCCTCACTGCATGATATTCACGCGATCCTGGGAGACAGAAAGGTGGTGATATTCAGAGAACTCACCAAGATATACGAAGAGGCGTTCCGCGGCAGTGTTTCTACCGTACTCGATTCATTGAGGGAAAGAAAGATAAAGGGTGAAATAACTCTCTTAATTACGGGCGCCGAAAAGAGCGCCCCCGAATTCTCACCTGAAAAAATTCGGGAGAGATTCAAAGCATTGCGTATGGATGCCACCCTTTCGACAAGAGACATCGTCGACGTTATTGCCGAAGAGATGGACCTGCCCAGAAAAGAGGTGTACCGCGTGGCGCTTCAACAAGATGGGTGAGATATGGCCGGCTCTATCATAAAGCTGGAAGTAATTTCCCCTTAAATAACATATACTTGGCAACAGAGGCACCTTGTCAGGGGATGCCATTCTCTCATAAAAATGTGGCGGTCTCGTAATCCGAGCATTTCGGGGAAAAGAGGATTACAGACCGTATGCCTTGTAACAGGTCCTGCACACTTCGGGAAGGGGTGGAATTTCTCTAACCGTCTCCTGTCCTGTATCCGAAGGAACAGAGCCGGAGAAGAGATCCAGTGTCTGTGATATATTGAACCCTCCCTTAAGCCTGTCTGTATACACCTTTCTGAACTTTTTGTAAGACTCCCCGTCCCAGATGTCCTGAAAATCACCATTGTTGATATTCCCAAAAATCGTTTGTGGAACCTCGTATTCCTCGTCCAGAAAAATTCTTGATATGTCCCCTTTTTTGGGAATCCTGAGATAAACACAGGGCGCTACCGCGCCATCCACAGAGAAGAATACATTCCTGAGCGGGTTGGCCTCGCACATCGGTACTTCTTCAGCCTTGAGCGGGTAGGTCCTGACGGTTACTCCCAGTTCTTTTCCTAGTTTATGCATCTTGTCCAGACTCTGTTGAAAAGCCTCTGTAGGTGACTCGTGGTGAAATGCCCTGAGCATATTGCATTGTTCCCTGGGAAGATAATCGATATTGGTCACCATCAGTTCGTCCAAACCCAGTTTTGCCGCCAAAGGCACCATCTCGGGAAGTTCCGCCATGTTAAGTCTTGTCATGATAACGGAAATCTTGACGACGGGCTTGTCCATTTTTCTTTCATGTTTCATCCGTATCAAGCGATCAACGCGACTGACCAGTGAATCGGAATCAGATCCTATCCGCAGCGCTTCGTGACTTTCTCTTGTAGCCCCTCCAAATGAAACCACAACCAGATCGATCCCCTCATCAAGGAGCCTGGATGCGGTTTCTTCGGTAAGATGGACACCGTTTGTCGTTACTCCGACAAAACGCTGCGCCTCTTTAGCGAGGCTCACCATTTCCATGAAATTTTCATTCTCTAAGGGTTCTCCCCAGCCTTGCAGGTAAACCCATTTAGTAAGACCGAAATGTCGTTGAATTTGTTTATAGGTTTCCATAGACATGTTCTGGAATATCCATTTCTCAGCGAAGAAGGTTCTTGGACACATCTGGCATTCCAGAGAACAATAGGTGGATACCTCTACCTGAAAGGCCTCGAATGGATGTCGTTTACTCTTGAGTATTTTTGAAATTTTTTTAAACATATCGATTATCTCATATATTAGTGTAGAGGAACAGACAATGGAGATGAAAGCAACGCTCGTTTCTCTTTTTCAAGCTTTGAATTGTTGGAGTAGCCATTGTTAATCACACCCATAATTCCCTTTTAAAGCATAGATTAGAGTTGCAGCGTCTTTTCTGCATATTTTCACGAAACCGGCTTCCATTCCGGGGTTTTCGGCCATCTGATACGATCATACGATTCGCCCCGCAAGAGTTAAGCCATGCTGGTTTTAACTTCTATACCACAACAGTTAATTAAAGTTAAGATGACAGGAATTTTTTTATGTTGAACTGAACAGCGAGCGCATTCCCCGCTGTTTGCAGCGGGGTTAGCGAGTGAATAAAATCAACAAATTTCCTTAACAGTCGGAGATTCCCCGCAACTTGTTTCGGGGAATCTCCAATACGCCTCCTATCGCCCTTATAGCCTTGACACACAACGGTGTTTTTGACATATGTACAAAATGGGGTGGCAGGTTCCTATATGTTATACTGCTATCCATTTGCAAGCAGAGGGGGTGACATGTTTGCCGCCTGCCGGCAGTTAAACGACCAGATTCAACATAGATGATTTTCAATCGAAACTCAGGTAAAGTAGCGTGGGGGCAATGATTTTACATATCCTAAAATAGGAGGAGAGAATATGGACATTATTGTTGAGAATCCGGATCATATAAACAGCGCAGAAATTATTGTGGGGATACCTTCGTATAATGAAGCCGATTCTATTTCTTATCCTACCGATGTCGCCAGTCGGGGGCTGCTCAATTATTTTCCCGGGAAGAAGGCGGTGATTATTAATGTAGATAACAATTCGCCGGACGGGACAAGAAACGCCTTTATGAACACCCCTACAAAGATTCCCAAGATATATATCTCCACGCCGAAAGGGGTAAAGGGAAAGGGAAACAATTTCAAAAATCTGTTTGAAGCGGCAGTTGAACTTCATGCCAAGGCGGTGGTGGTGGTCGATGCGGACTTAACTAGCATTACCCCTCAATGGATTCAATACCTCGGCGAACCTATTTTTGCCGGTTTTCATTATGTCACGCCGATTTATGTCCGTCATAAATATGATGGTTCTATTACCAACCATATCGCTTATCCTCTGTTAAGAACCCTTTTCGGACTGAGGGTGAGACAACCCATCGGAGGAGATTTCGGGTTTTCAGGAAGGATGGCCAGGGCCTTTCTGGCGGAAAAACTCTGGAACGATAATGTCGGCAACTTCGGCATCGATATCTGGATGACTACAGTCGCCATTGCCAGACGGTTCAATGTATGCCAGACCTTTTTGGGATCTCCGAAGAGTCACCGGGCCAAGGATCCATCCAAAGATTTAGGACCCATGTTTACGCAGGTGATTAAGACCTGTTTCGATTTGATGATCGATTTTGAATATCTCTGGAAGGATACCGTCGAAAGTTGGCCGAGCAGTATCTTCGGTTTTGGCCTCGGCGTAGAAGAGAAACCTCCATCCGTGAATGTCGACACAGCGGCTCTTCATAAAAGTTTTGTCTCCGGTTTTGAGCAATATCAAAAGGTATGGAATAAAATCATTCCTCAACCGGAGCTGATTGAGCTTCGCAAGATTAAAAAAATGCCCCCGGAAAAACTATATTACCCTAGGAGGCTGTCCGAGAATTCAATAGCTGGCAAACCCCCTCTTTGAAAAGAAGTGACAAGTTTCGTCAAATCATCGTTCTTAAAAAGCAATT
>JAUVXT010000255.1 GCA_030603465.1 Deltaproteobacteria bacterium | reverse complement strand
CCGGGAAAACATCAAACTGGTGAAAATAACGGGGATGTTCTTTCCCATGATGCTCCTCTTTACCAATATCAGTCTGGCAATCGTCTTATTCCTGGGGGGGCGTCAGACGATAACCGCAGAGATTACCCCCGGCGATTTCGTCGCCTTCATCGCCTATCTCAACCTGCTGACATGGCCCATGATGGCGATGGGCTGGGTTACCAATCTGATCCAGCGCGGCTCCGCATCACTGGACAGGATTGATCGCATATTTCAGACGGAACCGGACATAGTTGAGGTAAAAGACGCTCCCACGCCATCACGAATCAAGGGAAAAATCGCCTTTACAGGGGTGACTTTTTCCTATCAACGCCATGATCCTCCGGTATTGTCGGATATAAATTTTGTTCTTGAACGCGGATCGGTCCTAGGCATAGCCGGCGCGCAAGGGAGCGGCAAGACGACGCTCTTGAAGCTCATCCCACGCATCTGCGACGTGACGGGTGGCAGTATCACCGTCGACGATGAAGATATAAGAAACATGAAACTCCATGACCTGAGAGACGTCATCGGTTTCGTCTCGCAGGAACCCTTTCTCTTTTCCGGCACCATCAGGGACAATATCACATTCGGTGAAGATATCGATGAAGAGACACTCATCAATGCCGCGAAGGCGGCTGCTCTCTACGATACGATCAGGTCCTTTACCGCCGGTTTCGATACCGTTGTCGGCGAAAAGGGCATCGTCCTCTCGGGGGGGCAGAAACAGAGAATCGTCATTGCACGGGCACTGATCAAGGACCCGCCCATCCTCCTGCTCGACGATCCCATCGGCCAGGTGGATACACAGACGGCTGCCACGATCATCGAGACAATCCGTTCCGTGGCCCGGGGAAAGACGATCATTATCGCCTCCCACCGGCTCCCGGCGATCCAGTTTGCCGATAATATTATCATACTGGAGGACGGGGAGGTGGCGGAGTCAGGCACCCACGATGCGCTTATCGCTCTCGATGGATACTACGCAAAGACCCATTTCATCCAGAGCGCCGAAGTATCGGACAGTAGGGACATGTGACGATTATGGCTGACGGTACGAACATATTTGAAGAAAAAACACTGGGCAAGGCCCGCGATGTCGGCTTGTTGAGGCGGCTTTTCCCCTATGTGAGGCCTTATTATCGTCTGCTTTCTCTGGTCCTCATTCTGATCATGCTCATTACGGCGGCAGAGCTTGCCATCCCCTATGTCACGAAAATCGCCATCGATCACTATATCGTTCCCCGGGAAACAACCCTTCACGAAGACAAAGGTGAGCGGATCAGATATCTGAAAGTGGATCGATCCGACCCGGAGGTCAGGGGCATCATAAATGCCTATCCCGGTATCATCAAGAGGGACGGCGATGCCCTAATCATCCCCTATGGAGACCTCGATCAGCTTCCCCGGGAGGTGATCGCAAAACTTCGTAAGGATGATCTGAAGGGTATCTCCTATGCGGTCAGCGGACTTCTCGTCCTGATCTTCGTTACCTTTTTGCTGACCACCGCCCAGATCCTCATCATGGAGTTTGCCGGTCAGCGGATAATGCACGACTTGCGCATGCGGCTCTTCTCCCACATTCAGGGCCTTGCCGTCCGCTTCTTTACCAAAAATCCCGTGGGGAGGCTCGTGACACGCGTCACCAACGACACGCAGAACATGCATGAGATGTTCACCTCGGTCATCGTTTTCGTCATCAAGGACATCTTCCTCGTCGTTGGAATCACGGTCGTCCTCTTTTCCATCGACTGGCGGCTCTCCCTTCTGGTCTATCTCCTCTTTCCTCTCGTCTTCTACACGGCATACCGCTTTTCGCGGGTGGCACGCGGCGCCTTCCGGACGCTGCGCGTCAAGATAGCCGAAATCAACTCCAAATTCTCCGAAACCATCGGCGGAATGCAGGTGATACAACTCTTCAATCAGGCCCGTGCAAACTATAGGGCATTCAAAGGCATCAACGGAGAATACTACCGGGCGGCGATGGAGCAGATAACCGTCTTTGCCGTCTTCATGCCACTCATCGAACTGATGAGTTCCGTCGCGCTTGCCATCGTCATCTTCTATGGCGGCGGGAGCCTGCTTGCCGAACGCATTACGCTGGGGACGCTGGTCGTCTTCATATCCTACCTGCGGATGTTTTTCAGGCCCATCAGAGACATGGCAGAAAAATACAACATCGCCCTCAATGCCTTCTCCTCGGCGGAACGGATATTCCTGATTCTGGACGAAGATGATGCCACACCCGGGGCGACGGCGGAAGACCGGAAGGACATCCCTGAAAGGATAGAATCGCTCGTTTTTGACAGGGTATCCTTTTCCTATGTGGCCGGTGAGACCATTCTCGATGACATTTCATTTCGCATCGGCGCCAACGAGACGATAGCCGTCGTTGGCCCTACCGGTGCTGGCAAGACCACACTGGTCAATCTCACTACACGATTTTACGACCCCGATGCGGGTACCATATCGATGAACGGGACGGACATCCGCAGATTCAGTGCCGCCCATTTGCGGGACAAGATCGCCATCGTCATGCAGGATCCCTTCATATTCTCCGATACCATACGGGACAATATCTTTGCGGGAAGAACGGGAATAACGGAAGAAAAAATCGAGGCCATCCTGGAGGCATCCTACTGTAAATCCTTTATCGAGCGCCTCCCCGAAGGAATAGAGACGGAGATGACGGAAGGCGGCTCCTCCCTGTCGAGCGGCGAGCGGCAGCTCCTCTCCATCGCACGAGCGCTGGCCCACGATCCCCAACTGATCATATTCGATGAAGCCACGTCATACATCGATTCGGAGACGGAGGACAAGATACAGAACGCCCTCTTCAACCTGGCAAAAAACCGCATGGCAATCATAATCGCCCATCGACTCAGCACCGCCCGCATAGCGGACCGGATCATGGTGCTCCGCGACGGCAAAATAATCGAAACGGGCACCCATGACGAATTGATCACCAAAAAAGGATTCTATTATCGGCTGCATGAACTGCAGGGGTAGGGCATGTAAGGGATATAGTGATTTATCCCATATAACATCTTCTACATTGCACATTTTATAGGCTAGAGGGTTTCCAAGGAATAAAACTCTTTTTAAGCGATAGAATTTGATAGTGTGGTAAAAGTCCGCGCTTCCTATATCAACTCTAAGAAACGGGCGATGTCCATGCGAGCTTGTTTTAAAATGTGGGAAAGTGTTGAACGTTTGATGGGTCTATGGGCAGGAATTGTCAGTTTTAATACTTCATCACGGGTTTGTTTGTGTAGTCTAATGTGGTTTCCCTTTTGTCTGACCACAACCCATTCGTCTCGTTTGAGCGCCCAAATCACCTTATCATAGGCAACGATTGGGAGCTTAGTCATACCGCCACTTCCAGGATTTCTGTTCCCGGCGCTATGGGGATGTCATCATCCACGGGTTCAAGATATAGTTCAATTGCCTCCCGGATGTTTTTTAATGCTTCCTCTTTTGTATCTCCTTCGCTAATACACCCGGGAAGACTGGGGACGTATGTTGTAAATCCACCTTCCTGGCTTGGCTCCAAAACGACTTTAAGTTTCATTTGCTGATTCCTCCGTTGGAAAAATCCAGAAGAGCAGGGCATTTCAGCTCCGTCTCCTCTCATGACTGCAATATAAGTACCCTAAGCCCTTATACAAACGATGTCAACAATAAAAAACATACACATTCTGAGATGAACTGAAGAAAAAAGAAAAGCCTTATCAGGTTGGCAGAGCCCGGATGGCGAACATTATCGCCCACCGCCTCAGCACCGCCCGCATAGCGGACCGGAT
>JAUVXT010000144.1 GCA_030603465.1 Deltaproteobacteria bacterium | reverse complement strand
TCGCTATGCCGTAAAGGCGTTTCTCTTTTATTGAAGCTCCCCGCAACAAGTTGCGGGGAATCTCCGATTGTTAAGGAAAATGCTTATTTTTTATTCGCTCGCTAACCCCGCCGCAAGCAGCAGGGAATGCGCTCGCTGTTCAATTCAATTACCTGAACCGGGTCATCATGTCCTCGGCTTTTTTGAGATGTCTTCTTGTTTCACTTTCAAGTTTTGTCATAATCCCAGACAATTTTTCGTCAATAATCTCAAAATGTGAAAAAACATTTTTTTCGATTAATGATCTTTCGAAGTCTAATGTAGATGCAATTGCCATTTTTAAGTTTATTTCTTTGTTTTCAGCGCGCCGGATTGTTTTTTCAAGGTTTTCAATATAAATGTTCATAGCAGAAGGGTTAAATTTACCCTCACTGAAGGCCACCAGATCTTCTTCCTCTGCAAGGTAAAGCTTTTTTATCCACCCGGCGTGTTGTTGTTCATCCTTGGCCAAATCTTGCCAGAAATCTTTATGCTCTGGAAACTGGTCGGCAAAGATTTCATATAGTTTGGCAAGTAAAAGCTCCTGTTTACACAACAAATCAATGATTTTCTTCTGATAATCCTCCAGCATGACACCCTCCTCTCAGATCCATTCGCTTTTGATAATTGCCCGGTTTCTTAAAAATTATTGTCATCGTCTCATTTCATATGTTCGGAGTGTGTGATTATATTGTTAAACATATAATACGGTCAACTGTTTTGTGCCTTGACCGCGGAAGTTGTCAATGGGTGCGCGACACTTCCGGCAATAATTTATACCGGCAAACGCTCAGTTCTCTCCGGTGTCGGTTTGTTGATCCAGACGGCCGCTTTATGTGACTAAAATTATTTTCCTTGCATTTCCCGTCAAATCGAGAATAAAAAATAAGAAACAAAAAGGGCAGGAGAGACGGGATCGGGCAAGCCCGATGAAGCGCATGCATATAATAATCGACGGATACAATCTTATCAGGCAGTCTGATTCGCTGAAGCGTTTTGAAAAGTTCAGTCTTGAAGAGGGGCGCAATGAACTGGTGCGCAGGATGGTGAGTTATAAACGGTTGAAGGGGCACAAGATTACCCTCGTCTTTGACGGATGGATAGGTGGATCGCCCAATGAGGAGCGCATGAGAGAAAACGGCGTCGCAATAATATACTCCCGGCTTGGCGAAAAAGCCGATGAAGTAATAAAAAGGATTGCACGAAAAAGAGGAGGCGAAGAGATCGTGGTGGTTACTTCCGATGGAGGAGTTGCGGCGGCTATTTCGAGAACCTCGGGAGTGACCATTTCCTCCCCCGAATTTGAGGACAAAGTGCGAATGGAGGAAGAGGAGGCGGTCCTTTTTGAAAAGGGGATGTTCGCGGAGGAAGATGATGATCCGATAGTGAGCACAAAAAAGAAGGGGCCATCAAGAAGGATATCGAAGACAGAGCGGCTGAGGCAGAAAAGGTTTAAGAAATTATAGGATCTGTCAGCTGCATATATCTATCAGGAGGCGTTCCATAACAAGTTTAGGTTCTATCCCCGTTGTCTTCAATTCAATGTCGCAATCCAGCAGTTTTTCCATATATCCCAAGAGGCCGTTGTAGGAATAGCGCTCACTGTTTTTTAAGTTGTTATAAATGACATAGGGGTGTTGCCCGGCGAGCCACTCACTGTTTTTGCCCATCCTTTTTGCCAACTCTTTTACGCCGGGGTAAACTATATTCTGAAAATCTCTGTAGTGCATTCTCTGATGGAATGAGGGGATCGCCCCCCCTTTCAGCAGTATCTTGCCCTGGAGGAGAAATCTTATTTCTCTGATTATCATCGACAGTATTACCATGTAATGAACGCCTTGATTCAGGAGGTCTTTGAATGTCACGAGCGCCTTTTCGACGTCTTTATCTACGATTGCGGCTGTGAGATCGAAGATGGAGTCCTCGCTCGACTTTTTGATAATGGCGTCGATGTCTCTTTTGTCGATTGTCTCTTTATCACCCGCATAGGTGATGAGCTTTTCAATCTCTTTTTGAGATATTCTCAGGTCGAAGCCCGTTCTTCTGCCCAGTTCCTGCATGGCCTCCGGCGTGAGTCTTTTCCCGCTTTTCGCCAGGATCTTTCCTGTCCTCTCCATGAGGAGGTCCTTCTTGGCACCGCTTTTTGGCTTCGCCGCGGGAAAGGTAATCACTGCTCCCTTTTTTGAAATCGCCTTGAAGATCTTCTTCTGTCTGTCAACCTTATCGGCAGTGAGGACAAGGCTGTTCCCGGCGGGGATGGTTCCCTCAAGAACTTCCTCGAGCCGGTCGGTGTCTCTGCGGTTGAATCTTTGCTTTATGTCAAGCTCTATACATATCTTGATGATCTCGGGAAGCCAGTCTTCTCTCTTTTTTTCGACTTCCCCCTTTACCATTTTTCCCCAGTCGCTATCAGGAATCTTTTCCCATCCACCGTCCCTGAGATCTTCGAAGGACCATCCCGCAACATCAAGAAAGGCCATAAAGGTCTTTGCCGCTTTCTGCTTGTCTTTTTCCAGATTTTCGATAACCTCTTTTATCAGGGCTGCCGCCGATGTCTTTGATTGGAAAAGGCGGGTATTTTTTATGGCGACAACCTTATTGCCGGGGAGGAGGGGTGGAGTAATGATGGATTCACAGATGGCATCTATGTCTTCATTCTCTCCATCTATGAAAAAGAGGTTGAAGTCCCTGTCGTCTCGGGGCAGGAGGTGTTCAATGATCTGATCGAGGGCGTCCTTCATCAGATACTCTTCCTCCCCGTAGATGAGGTAGCAGGGCGAGATGTTGCCCCCTTTAATGTCATCAATGGCTTTTTTCAGTGTTATTTGCATCGTCGTCGGTTTCTCCCAAAAAATCGACCAGGGATATTAATGCAGGAATTCTGTCAAATGTGCGACGGGGAAGGATGAATACTGCGATATCCGTCAAAGGATCACATATTTCTGTATATGCTTTACCGCTTGAGCGGGGTCATCAATAATCTGGATGAGATCGAGATCTTCCTCAGATATCTTTTTTGCCTTCAGCATGGTATTTTTCAGCCAGTCTAACAACCCGCCCCAGTAGTCACTTCCCATAAGGATTACGGGGAAACTCCGTATCCTTTTTGTCTGGATCAGGGTAAGGGCTTCGAAGAGCTCATCCATTGTTCCGAAGCCGCCGGGCAGGATCACGTAGGCCAGGGCATATTTTACGAACATCACTTTTCTGATAAAGAAATACTTGTAATTGATGTTGACATTGGCATACGAATTGGGGCTTTGTTCAAAGGGGAGATATATGTTCATCCCTACAGAGGAGGCCCCCGCTTCGCTAGCCCCCTTGTTGGCCGCTTCCATGATTCCGGGACCACCGCCGGTAATAATGGAAAATCCCGCTTTCCCGAGGAGATAGCCGACCTCTTCCGCCTTTTTGTAATAATCGCCTTTCGGGTCTTCTCTGGCCGATCCGAAAATGCTTACCGCGTTGTCTATTTTTGAAAGCTCTTCAATGGCCTCTACGAATTCGGCCATAACCCTGAAAATACGCCAGGACTCATCAATGGAGAGTTCATCTACAAGATATTGTTTTTCCATTATCATATCTCCCGGGACCGCATGAACATATGAACGATGCCGTCGTCAGCAAATTTTTTACGGGGGATTGTCTCTGTGAGAGAAATCCTACCTGGACCATCTGCGTCTTCTTGCCGCCTTGGCCACTCTTCTGCGCGCTTCCAGCGCCTTTCTCTTTTTCTTGACAGAAGGCTTTTCGTAGGCCCTCCGCAGTTTGAGCTCCTTGAAAAACCCGTTCTTTGAAAGCTTATTTTTTAAGATCTTCAGAGCCCTCTCCACATCGTTGTCTATTACTCTAACTTCCAAGAATATACCTTCCTTTCTAATTTATTTTTAATCCACAGATTTCGCAGATTACACTGATTATTCTAATCATGTGAAGTGCGATGCGAAATCTGTAGGGTTTAATCCCCCGCAGCTTGCTGCGACAGGAAAGATAAAGCGCTCATTTTCATACCCCGCAGCTTGCGGTCGTGTAGTTCATTTTTTTCTCTCGAAAAATAGAGAGAACGATAGACTGTGAATGACACAAAAAAAGGCAGAACGACGTCATACATAATAAAATGCATCGCCATCTGCCCTGTTTTCTACCAGTTGTGTATCACTCTCCCAACGGAATAATAACTTCCCTTAATGATTCGACAAATTCTCTGTTTTCCTCTTCGGTGCCCACTGTCACTCTCATGCAGTCTTTCAGTGGACCGGAAGAAGGAAAATTCTTTATCAGAATTCCCTTTCGAATTAGGCCCTCGTATACACTATTTTTATCTCCATGACAACTAAAAAGGATAAAATTTGCATCTGAGGGGTAGGGGTCGATCCCTTCAATATCTTTTAACTTATCAAGGAGCCGATCCCTGCCCGCAATAATGTGATCAATTTTAGGGAGAAACTCTTTCGCTCGTTCAATAAAGAGTTGTCCCACAGCCTGGGAAATCATGTTCAGATTGTAGGGGAGCCGCACCTTATCGAGCTGGTGAATCAGCGAAGGGTTGCCCACCATGATGCCTATCCTCAGGGCCGCCAGGCCCACCTTTGAAAAGGTTCTCAAAATTACGAGATTATCCCATTTTTCGAGACAGGGAAGGAATGTCTTCCGCGAAAAATTAAAATAGGCCTCATCGACGACAACGATTCCATTAGATGCCTCGATTATCTTTTTTATCTTTTCGGTATCGAAGCAATTGCCGCTGGGATTGTTGGGATAACTTAGAAAAGTGATGCCGGGACTCTTTTCGGATATAATATCGAGCATATTGTCGATGGGCAGATCGAATCTGTCGTCGAGGGGAATCTCTATAACGTCATGACCGGCATTGACGGCGCCTATCTTATACATGGCAAATGTGGGGGCAGGTATCATGATACCGCCTGAGGATTCCGGTTTGACGGCCGTCAATAATATCTGAATAAGCTCATCCGATCCGTTTCCGATAAGGATCATGTCATCGCTCACCCCGAGATTCCCGGCAATGGAGGATCTCATCTCAGGTGATCCCGCGCTGGGATATCGGTTCAATGAGAGTGAATCGATCTTACGTAAAAGCCTTTCTTTCAAATCGGGGGGCAGGGGATAGGGATTTTCATTTGCGTCGAGTTTGATCCGGCATGTCCTGGACTCGATGGGATAGGCTTTCTGTCCCAGTACTCCCTCTTTTATAATTTTTTCAATTTCCATTTTTCCACTTTCCTTCCAAATTCCACAGATCGGTTGCGTATTTATTCTGCAGCAACAGTTTCTTCAATGAGTCCTCTTCCGGTGTTATTTCACCCGCCACCAACTGTACATTGAGACGTTTTTTGAAGTTTTCCGAGATACCCTTACAAAGTCCTTCGATGGTAACCCCGTCTCCAATATTTTCACGAATGGATGTGACGGACTTCATGAGCCTCTCCGGTCCATTTTCGGTATCACAGTCATCGATCATTATTGCCGAGCAGGTATTGACGGGATCAATGTCGATCAAGATAGACCCGTGTTGGAGAAAGGTCCCTTTTGCCCGTACCTGGGCGCTTCCGCATATCTTTCGTCCATTTACAAGGAGCTCATATTGAGAGGGTACTGAAAAGCAGTATGCGTCAATTGTTTCCTTCGTCCGGGGTCTCGGTCTTCCCTCCGCCATCATTTCCGCCTCTATTCCGATCCGGCGAAGGCCTCCGATCAGGCATTCACTGATCACCCTGTATGTTTCCATAATGTCGAAAGAGAAGTTTTCGTTTTTTTCGCTTGCCACGAGGGAATATGTAAGATCATTTTCATGTAGGACGGCTTTGCCTCCCGTTGGGCGTCTCACGACATCGATTGCGTTCTCATTGCAATAGTCAAGATTTACTTCCCTTTTTGCGTTCTGAAAATAGCCTATCGAGACTGTATTCCTTTCCCAGCTGTAGAAGCGAAGGGTGGGAGGCATATTCCCTTTTTGACTCTCTTTGAATATGGCTTCATCGATTGCCATGTTTTCAAAGGCGTTGAAACGGTTGAATGGAATAATCCTCCACTTTTCCATTGGCAGCTATACGGCCTCCTCTTCCTCATCAACATAATCGCCATATTCATACGAATCCAGAAGGTTGTCCAGCATGCTTAGATCCTTTATGGCAACAGCAATCATCCAACCTGTGTCATAGGGATCGCTGTTTATGATTCCAACATCGTCAGAAAGGTCTTCATTAACGCTTATAATGTCACCACTTACAGGAGAAATGAGTTCATCAACGGTTTTGGAAGATTCTATAACTGCGAATGGTTCGTCTTGCTCTACCGATGAATCGGCTTTAGGAAGCTTGATGGAGAGGATTTCTCCCAATTTTTCCTGCCCGTAATCGGTTATTCCAACGGTCGTTATGTTTCCATCAACTCTTACCCACATATGTTCTCTACTATAAAGTAAATCATCCGGGAAAACTGACATATATTGATAACCTCCTCTACTCTGGAGAAATAATTGTAACTACTAAGGTTCACGGTTTAAGTGTTCAAGGTTAGAGAGCCGGCAACCGTTAACAGGGAACCTGATAACCTGAGTAGTAACGAAAAATTTAGTACTGCCTCAGCGATAATGCATTCGTAAAAAGCCCCAACAACTTGTCATTTCAACGGAAGGGACACGTCGTTTCACTCGAAATGACATTTTAAGGAGACTTCCAAGTAACTTAAATTTGCAAATGTGGTGTAAGTAGTTCATGTTCTTTAACATTTACCAGATTATATCCAAACTGTTTTGCCTTGCGCTTTAAATTGGTAATGACGCGTTCCCGGTAACATCGTTCGTAATAGTCT